>CACYAW010000077.1 GCA_902772455.1 uncultured Bacteroidales bacterium | reverse complement strand
CAAAACTAAATCTCAAAATTTCAATGAACGCTCTGCCTCTGATGGGCAACTTTATATTAATTTTTAACCGTCCCAAAATTTTAATGGGACACTAGTGATATTGTGAGTTAACTAAAATCATCTCATTATGAAGAAAGTATTAGCCATATTTCTAGCCTTTATTATTGGCTTATCGATGTCAGCCCAAATCCAGAATAAGCTTTTGGGATTTACATTGGGCAAAACTAATAGATCCGAAATTTACAATAAGTATAAGAATGATCGATACTTCATGGAAAGAGCAGATGGTAGTATTTGTACTGGTGATATTAAGTTTGCTGGTCATGAATGGGATATGGTCGCTTTTACTTTCGTAGATAACAAACTTTCATCTGTAGCTTTTTCGGATATCGAGACAGAAACTCCAGTGTCTATTATGGAATCCACTTGGCAGAATTTAAAGGATAAACTAACGAAAAAGTATAGCCAGTATTATGAGAAAACAACATACGATATGATACTATACTCTGATGACAATAATAAACTGGGATTAAGCTTCTCGGAAACATCTGGTCGTATGTTACTAATGCTATATTATACTAATATTGCATTGAATCTACAGCAAATTCAGGCAGATGAAGACGAGCTGTAGTATCTCAAAAACCGGCTACACCAACAAACGCTCTATAATAAACTTAACGCAATGAAAAGGATATTCTTCGTTATTATTTCGTCTTTGCTCTTCTTCTGCGCATTTGCCCAAGAGGAAGTACTGGATAATCAAGCCATTATTGATATGGTCAAGATGGGGTTATCTGATGAGGTTATAATTGCAAAAATCTCGACTGACAAAAATACGTTTGATACTAGTATTTCTGCATTACGTGTTCTCGTGGATAATAATGTGAGCAATGAAATTATCGAAGAGATGGTTTATGCTAAAAGTGGTAATCAGGTCCAAGTTAAAGCCCAAAATACGAAAACAATCTCTAAACCAATATCCACCAACTATAAACGTCATAAGGCAAACCAGGGCGTTATCGATATGGTGAACAGCGGAATTGATGACGAAACCATTCACCAAAAAGTCCTTCTTTCAACCGGTATTAAATATGACACCAGTTTACCCGCCATTCTGGATCTGCAAGATAATGGTGTGAGCGATCGGATTATTCAGACGATGATGTACCATAGTGAGTTCGATAAATCGCTTAATAATCAAGGTGTAATCAATATGGTAAAAGCCGGTATCTCGGAGGACATAATACAACGGAAGGTGTTATTGGCATCAGGAATAAAGTTTGATATGAGTGCTGAGGCTATAAAGTATTTGAAGGATAATGGGGTAAGCAGCGATATAATTCAGACTATGATGTATCACGCTAAGTAAACTCGTATCACTTTAAGGAACCGAAAAATAAACCGCCAGCACCTGTATTAAAGTGTTGGCGGTCGCTGTTTATCATTTATGGGACTTGAACTTCATCCTGTCACAGCAGAAAGGATTGTGAGTATAAGCCCATCCTGCTGCATGTGGTATCTCTTCTTCAGCTCTGGTCCATGTAGGGAAGAGGGATTCGACAAACTCGATGGCCTTAATCATTAGGCATGCAATTGGTGAGTGATATCATTCGATTAAAGTTCCAGCTCCACGGAATCAAAAATAAGTCGCTGATTTTCAGCGACTTATTTTTGATTTACTCTTGTTGTGCTAGTATTGTATGTTCAGAAGAATTGGACACAGACGGGTTTGCTGAGGGGGATGTCTTGATGGGTGTCGGTGAGGAGGCCTGTGTCGGCGTCGCGCCGGAAGACTTGGATTTTGTTGCTGTCGCGGCAACAGCATAGGAGGTATCGGCCGTTGGGCGTGATGTTGAACTGGCGGGGATGCATTGCTGTGGGCTGGTAGCCGACGCTCGTGAGCAACCCCGTCAGGTTGTCGACGGCAAAGATGGCGATGCCCTCGTCTTTCAGGCGATTGCTTGAATAAAGGTATCGGCCGTCGGGACTGAGGTGTATATCTGCTCCGCCTCTCGCTCCTACTCTATCGGAAACGATTTCCTGGAGTTTCTCCAATCTGCCTTCGTGATAGGCGAATACCGTCACCTTGCCAGAGAGTTCACTCATCAGATAGGCAAACCGGCCATCGTTGCTGAACGTGAGGTGACGTGGGCCGGAATCTGCGCTTACTTGAGCGGCCACATCGTTGGCTGTCACATTTTGTCCCTCGATGCGGAACGACAGGATGCGGTCAGCGCTGAAGTCTGTGGCCAGCACATACCTCCCGTCGGGTGTGAAACAGGCGCAGTGAACGTGGGGCGCCTGCTGACGCGTAAGGTCGGGCCCTCCGGTTGCTCCGTTGAATCTAGTGATGAGTTCGGCAAGCGTTCCGCATTGTTTCAACCTGAACAAGCTCATCGAGCCCCCTGAGTAATTGGCGGTGAGGGCAAAACCGCCATTGGCAGCCACGTAACACGGGTTTTCGCCTCCAGTCAGTGCCGTATCGATAAGGCGCATGCCACCGTTCTTGGTGATGCGGACAATGTTAAGCGAAGCCTGATCGTCATGGGTCTCACTTACCACATAAATCAGTCGATCATCGCGGGATATGGTCAAATAGGATGGATTCCTCATTTCCAGAGAATCCAAAACCACGGCTTCGCCAGTCTCCTGATTGAAGCGATAGGAATAGACGCCCTTGCTGCCGCCGTCGGTGTATGTCCCTACAAACATCATTTGTACTTCCTGAGCCCGCACAATACCGAAACAGGATAACAGCATGATTAATGCACTCTTCAGTTTCATATATTATTCCTTTAATCTTATATCCATTGTTGAACTGCTTAAAAATGCGCAACGCTGTTCTCTTGAACAACTTTAATGCAGGAACAAATATAGCAATAATTTGTAATCACACCTCGCATATTTAGGGTTTTCTGGATCATATTCAACCAATATTATCCAAAAGGGTCATTGTGAGCGTGCGATGCCACTATTGTCGATGCAGATGCTCCAGTGCGCAAGAGGACATCATAGCAAAAGCAGCGGATATTAAAAATCCCCTCGCTTTCAGGCGAGGATGTGCAGCCCTGTTCTCGGGTACAGATAATAAAGGCCGGCTCTTGCTGAGAAGGCCGGCCTTTATTAATGATTTATTCAACTAATCTGTTAACTTGGCGTTTGCGGCATGCTTATGACAAGAAGTCAATGATGTTAAAGCCAAGAGTACGGGCGTGGTTTACAAAGGGAGGCAATGAACTCGGATGCCAATAGTCACAAATGATCAGTTTGCCATCAGTACAGATCACTTCATGGTCCTCATAAATCGGACGTGTGTCGCTCGGATTATTCTTATCGGTGAAGTGGTCCTTTACCAGCGGGTCAATGAATACCTCATAGTCGTTGTTGAGATTATTGGGGAAAGCAGCCATCAAGGCACTCTTCGTGGGCTTGTTTTTCTCGGCATAGTCCCGGATGACTTTCTTCACGAGATCTTCATCGGAGTAAAGAATCAGCTCATTAGGACGAGCTAAACTGCTCTGATACTTGAAGACATAGGGCCAAGCGAATCCCTTATCATACAAAGCCAATTGCTTGTCCACAATCTTTGACCCCTTCACGTACATCAACCAATCCTCGGCAAGCTTTTGGTTATATTCGCGTTCAATCCAATTCTCGAGGGCAAGATTAACGACATCTGTTCCTGCCTTATAATAATAACAGCCAAGACGATACTGGAACAGCTGTCTAGGATCGAGTGTATGCTTTGACAAATAATTGACATCAGTTTTAGTCCACACGCCATCCATCATCATTAATGAACCGGCTTCGGCTAACGATTCTTCCCTCAGCAATCTGAACCATTCGGGAATAATGTTGACATTACTAGGCTGGGAGGAAGCCAAGATGTTGATGTCCATCAAAGCATGCATCATTTCATGCAGTATGGCTTGACAGGTGAGGATATTATAGAAATTACTGTCTCCCTTATGATTCTGTTTAACATAATCATAAATCTCATCCACCCAAATAAAGATCATTGGTTGGGCACTGCTGAGGTTTTGAACATTCTTAGCCGCACCGATGTAAATGCCCCAGGGATCAACGTAGGGAAGCGGCTCAAATGCACTATTCTTAACTCTCACAGAGTGTGAGACACCTTTCTTGGTTGAGTTTAAAATCGTTCTTGCATCAGCTTCCAGGGCTGTTGCGGGCTGGCTGTCACTGGGAACCTTGACACTCAAAGTGTGTCCCAAGAATTCAACGTTAAAAGTCTTGCCAGCCAAGCCATGCGTAACAAAGAATACCGGAACCCGATTGGCATATTGATATGCAAAAGAGTTGGAATTATGCGGGAATGAGTTGTTCCCCTCGGTGATTTCTTGAAAAAGAGACAGATGCATCCAGGGCGAATCGTTGCATTCCATCAAAGCGGAGTCCATTTTTAGGATTGAATCCGGTACAAGGTTGTACTTGGTACCCTCGGTCGTTAGATTAATGATATTCATGAGAACAATAATTAGAATTAAAAATTTAAGGACACAAAGATAATAATAATTTCTTTTATTAAGCAACATATCCATTGGAAAAAGATTTTTGCCCCTTATTATTACCACATTTAGTCTATTATAAGGTGCTTTATATTTCTGAAATCTTTACTATCGATGTAAAAGAGCGAAGTTGTGTCATAATTCGCCTCAGGGTTATTGATCGGCCTAACGGCCGAAAAATTAAGCAAAATTATTAATAAAATTAAACTGAAAATTTATTTTGTTTGATTTTTATACGGATTTTTGTTTAATTTCTCCGTGCGTAGCACGGACATTAATACAGGCTTGAATTATGACACACCTTCCATGCGTTTGGTTAGCTTGTTGGAGCAGAATTGGACGGGTCTTTCGGCTACATCCCAATGGATTTCACACTGGCCTCGAAGGTGTTGCGGTCACCGATGGCGCCGTTCTTGATCTTTGCACGGTAATTATAGATGGTATTGACCGAATAGTGCAGGAATTCGGCAATCCGGCTGCTATCTTCAATGCCCAGTCGGATGAGTGCAAAGATTCTGATATCGGTATTCAGCCCTCCTTGCTCGGGCAAGGTGATGCGGCATTCCGGACGCAACAGGGCATTGAAATCGTTGACAAAATTGGGGAACAGGTGCAGGAACGTGCTGTCAAACATCTCATAGAGTTCCGTCAGGTTCTTGTCACGAAGAACACTGTCGCCTGTGAATTGCTGCAGGGCATTCAGGTCGCGGCTCTTGACCATCTTGTTGACGCGCTTGCGCATCTCATCCAAGCGGTCGATATAGAATGAGCACAAGTGAATGAATCGGCCCACATACTCATCCTTGACGCGGTTGGACTCGTTGAGCTTGAGGTTGGTCTCATGTAACTGACTGTTCAAGTCGGACAGTTGAGCGTTTAATTGCTCGAGCTGCATATTGCTAGTACTCAGCTCATTACGGGCGATTGCGAGTTTCTTGCGCTGACTATTGCTATAGAACAGTATGACAAGGAACAGGCCGGCCAGCAAGCTGGATACGATAGCGAGCACCAGCAACAGGCGATTGGCGCGCTGCAGCGATGCCTCATAATTGTCGCTGATGGCAGTCATGACGGGCGAAATCTGGTTATTGCGCTTGAGGGTGTTGAACTTGTTAGCGCATTGCCAGGCAAAACGGATGTATCGATAGGCACGGCCAATGTCACCGTCGCCCATGAGCAGATTGGCCAATTCCCACATCGCACCCTGGTCCATGACCGCATTCTCAACATCGCTCAATGCCGACTGTGTGACCCAATAACGCGCTTGAACCGAGTCGCCCAACTGGGCATAATCCAGATAACGGTAAAAAGCGACAATAGCATATTCATGGGAACCTTTCTTCACCTTTTCCATGCGCATGTCGCTATATCGCAACGCGCCCTTGGGGTCACCGGCGACAAAGCGCTCCAACTCCTTCATCTGCAAGGCCTCGTCATCATTGGCCGAGACAAAAGCTGTGTCAATCAGGCGGCTATATTCATCTTGCTTGGCATAGTACAAAGCCTGCAGGCTTGGGACCCTGCTATAGTAACCTAATTCACGGTACAGGTGAGCAAGCGTACTGTAGTACCTGCGGCTATTTCTGGAGGATTTAATGCGTTGTTCGTCAATAGATTTCAAGATATCCTTCGCCTCGAGATACATGCCCGACTCGGTGCACTGAAAAGCCAACAGCAGCTGGCACTCGTCGGCGAGGACAAGGTCATTCATCCGTTCGGCCAACGAGATGCAGCGCCCTATATAAAAGATTGCCGAATCACTGATAAAGGAGCGGTACTCCTCAAACAGATTGCGGCACATCTCATATTGTACCTTATTATCATCGGTAGCGCCAAGAGCAGTGCGATAGGTGTTGATGCGCTTCTCACGGTTCTCCACATATCGGTCGGTCTGCTCAATCGCCTTATCTAACTTGATGTACTCCTGCTCCAAATTAATAGTGGCCAATGCCGTCACATTTGCGCATGGCAATAGCATCAAGAGCATCAATATAATGTTTCTGACCATTGATCGTACAGGTTGATTAGTAAGCGCCGCAAATGTAAATGTAATATCTTGTCCAAGCAACAAAAAAGCACAAAATCTTGCCCAAAATGGTGGTTTCCCATTAAACATACAGCTACATTTTAACCACTTTTTAACGATTCGACGATTTCTTTAGAGTTTTGTAAATCAGACAACTATAAAAAATACACGGCTAAAATCATCCACTTTTTTGTTTTTGTGTTGATCAAGCCATTCCTATATTCTATATTTTTGCGATGTGACTTGCAACCGTGATGAGGGTTCTCCCTCTTGGGCAAGACTACTGATAACCACAAAAACCAAAATAACAATCAATTTTTATCAACCAAATTAAATGTGACATGAAAGAGAAAAGATTACTTTCACTGCTGTTGACAGTCATGCTGGCGATAGCGGCATTTGCACAGAATCAGACCTTCACGGGCAAAGTCGTTGACCCCAACGGCGAACCTGTGATTGGTGCTACCATTGTGCAAAAGGGAACGTCGAACACCACCGTAACGGACTTCGACGGCAATTTCTCCATCAACGCACCTGCAGGTGCCGAGTTGGAAATCACTTTTGTGGGTTATGGCAAGCAGACCGTGCTTGCAGGTAATGACATGCACATCGTCATCAGCGAGGACGCCGAGTTGCTCAACGAGTTGGTGGTAATCGGTTACGGTGTGCAGAAGAAGAGTGTCGTGACGGCCTCTATCGCTAAGGTCTCGGCTGAAGACCTGGCTGGCAAGACCCGTCTGCGCGCCGAGGATGCCCTGAAGGGTCTGGCCGCCGGTGTCAACGTCATTTCTTCTTCGGGTCAACCTGGTTCGCAGTCGATGATCCGCATCCGCGGTATCGGCACCATCAATGACTCCAATCCTCTTTACATCATTGACGGCATGCCCACCGACCAGTATGGTATGGAGAGCGTCAACCCCAATGATATTGAGAGTATTGAGGTGCTGAAGGATGCCGCATCGGGCGCCATCTACGGTGCTCGTGCCGCTAACGGTGTCATCCTCGTGACGACCAAGAAGGGCCGCATGGGTAAGGCTAGCATCAATTACGACTTCTCCTATGGCTGGCAGAGCGCCTGGAGAAAGCGCAGTGTGACCGGTGCTACCGACTATGCCATCCTGCAGAACGAGCGCCGCGTGCAGAACGGCTTGTCTCCTCTCTATCAGGATCCTTACAACCTGGTTGACGCCAACGGCGACAAGATCGTCGGCTTCGGCACCAACTGGCAGGAGCTGCTCTTCAACGACAATGCTCCCATCATGCAGCACGATGTATCGATCAGCGGTGCCTCGGAGAAGGTGAACTACTATCTGTCGCTGGGCTACTTCACCCAGGACGGTATCGTGGGCGGTAACTTCGGCCAGTCAAACTATGACCGTCTGACCATCCGCGCCAACAACATGTTCAACCTCATCGATGCCACCAAGGAGCGCAACTTCCTGAACAAATTGGATCTGGGCACCAACCTTTCTTATATGCGCGTGCACAGCACCGGCATCGAGGCCAACTCCACTTGGGGCTCTCCCCTGGGTTCGGCCCTCTACCTCGCTCCCACCCTGCCCGTCACCCTGAGAGGCGCTGTTGCCCAGGAGATGATGGACCGCTACAGCGCATTTGACCTTTATAAAGATGAGAACGGCAATCCTTACACGATTCCCGGCTTCATCGGCAGCTATCAGGAGCAGAACAACCCCATCGCCATGATGCATGGCAATCCCAACAAGAACTGGAGCCACAAGTTCATGCCCAAGTTCTCGGTTGACCTGCAACTCTATGACGCACTGAAGTACCACTTCACCTACAGCGCTGAGCTCTCGTTCTGGGGCTATAGTGGCGCAACGCTGCAAGAGTACTACCTCTCAGGCAACAATAATGCCGACCACACCTCGGCAGTGTCCTTCAAGGGTAACAACAGCACCTGGCAGGTCGAGAACACGCTGACCTATGACAAGACCTTCGGCAAGCACACCATCGGTGTCGTGCTCGGCCAGAGTGCTTTGAAGTTCAAGGGTGACGAACTGGGCGGTTCACACTGGTATCTCGTGAATCCCAACAAGCCCAGCATCAACTACACCACCGGCGGCGACTTGGAAATCTCGACCGACGCCGACGGCAAGATGACGGGTGCCACGAGCCTCGTGGGCGTGTGGGGTGGTCCTTACACCGAGCACAGGCTGTCTTCACTGTTCGCCCGTGTGAGCTACAACTACGACGAGCGCTACATGTTCCAGGCTACCGTGCGCCGCGATGGTTCGAGCCGCTTCGGTTCCAACCACCGCTACGGTGTCTTCCCCTCATTCTCATTGGGTTGGAACATCATGAACGAGAAGTTCATGGAGGATCAGCGCGACTGGCTCAACAACCTCAAGTTGCGCTTCAGCTGGGGTAAGAACGGTAACGACAACATCGGTGACTTTGCTTACACCACAATGACTACACTGGGTAACACCAGTAACTACTACTTCGGTCAGACCGGAGCTATGGTTTACGGCTCCAAGGCCAACCGCCTGGCTAACGAAGACCTCAAGTGGGAGGAGAGCGAACAGACCGACCTCGGTATCGACTTCGGCTTCTGGAACAACAAGCTGACCTTCAGCTTTGACTACTACATTAAGAAGACCAACGGCATGATTATCGAGATGCCCATCCCCAGCTACGTGGGTGAGGCCCGTCCTCTGGCCAACGTGGGTGACATGGAGAACAGTGGTGTCGAGTTTGAACTCGGTTATCGCTGGAACATCTCTGACGCACACTTCCATCTGGGCGGTAATGCTTCTTACTTGAAGAACAAGCTGAAAAACCTGGGTAACGACACCGGCTTCCTGAACTACGGCATCAGCCAGTTCAGCGACGGTGGCACACGTGCCGAGAACGGCCAGCCTTTCCCCTTCTTCTACGGTTACAAGACTGACGGTATCCTGCAGAACAAGGCCGAGGCCGACGCCTATAATAATATGTACGGCACCTCGTCAAATCCTGGCGACTTCCGCTTTGTGGATACCAACGGTGACAACAAGATTAACAGCGACGACCGTACCAACATTGGTAACGGTGTACCAGACTGGACCTTTGGTCTGACCTTCGACGTGGATTGGAAGGGCTTTGACTTTGGCGTCTTCTTCCAGGGCGTTCATGGTGCCGACGTATTTGACGCCACCTACCGCCAGGACATCGCTTCGGGTAACTATCCCACCTGGGTACTCCAGCGCTGGACCGGTGAGGGCACCAGCAACACCGTGCCCACCCTTGGCGACTCCAAGAACTGGGTATGCAGCGACATGTACATTCAGGACGGCAGCTACCTGCGCCTGAAGAACATCACCCTGGGTTATACCCTGCACCCCAGCCTGACCAACAAGATCGGCATCAGCCGTCTTCGCATCTATGGCCGTGCCGAGAACCTCTTCACCTGGACCAAGTATTGGGGCTTCGATCCTGAAATCGGTTCTGGTTCCACCAGCCTTGGTGTAGACTACGGTATCTATCCGCAAGCCCGCACCTTCACTGTCGGATGTAACCTCTCATTCTAACAATCCAATAAAGAAATTATCAATATGAAAAAGCATATATGTATCATAGCAGGCCTGTGTGCAGCATTTCTCGCACTGACTGCCTGTAGCGACGATTTTCTTGAGGTGAAGAACCCGACGGGTGAACCTCTTGAGGAATATTACACCACCGAGGAGACCCTTAACGAGGCGCTCACCGCTGCCTACGCTCCTCTGCACTGGCCCGACTGGGACGGCACCGCTTACAATGACCTCACCGTTGACGGTGAAATCATGGGCGACGACTTCTGGGTAGGCGGTAGTGACAACACCGACAACCAGCACTGGCACCGTCTGTTCAACTTCGAGGCTGACGGCAACAACACCCTCGCCACCCTGTGGGGCGACTTCTACAGCGGTATCAAGCGCTGCAACGATGCTATCAAGTATGCCTCGTGGGACGGTGAAGCCAGCGCCGATTTCCGTCGTTCGATGGAGATGCAGGCCCGTCTGCTGCGCGTGTACTATTATAACATCCTGTGGCACTACTATGGCAATGTGCCCTTCTATCTGGAGAACCTCTCGCAGCCTTACACTGCTCCGCAGATGTCTGCTGACGAAATCTACAACAAGCTTCTTCCCGAGCTCGAAGAGATCATTGCCTCGAACGTGCTGCCCATGCGTTGGCCCAATGCCGAGGCAGGTCGCGTGAGCCAGGCTTTTGCCTACATGCTCTACGCCGAGATGGTTATGTACCAGAACGACCAGGCCCGTTATGCTCAGGCTCTCGCCTACATG
Source organism: uncultured Bacteroidales bacterium (assembly GCA_902772455.1). Taxonomy (GTDB): domain Bacteria; phylum Bacteroidota; class Bacteroidia; order Bacteroidales; family Muribaculaceae; genus Sodaliphilus. Next base: position 1,167 of record CACYAW010000077.1, on the reverse strand, counting down.
AAGCAGATCATTGCCGACAGCAACTACAAGCTCAACCCCAGCTTCTATGACCTGTGGCAGGAGAGCGGTGAGTGGTGCGCTGAGAGCATCTTTGAGATCAACTACAATGACGACCAGGCACAGCGCGACTGGAGCACCTCGATGGCTGCTGGTGGCACTGTATTCCCCACCCTGTGCTCGCCCAACGGTTGGGGCGGCGGCGAAGGCTGGGACAGCGGTAATGACGGTTGGGGCTTCCTGCCCATGCGCGTGGAAGCTTACAACATGTATGCCGAGAATGACGCCCGTCGCGACGTTACCTGCTGGGATGTGCGTGGTTACAGCTACACCGAGCGTTACCTGGCACGGCAAGTATCGCCCCCAGAGCGACAACAACAAGGACTGCCCGACCTCCAAGAACCTGAACTATAACAACAACAAGCGCATCTACCGCTATGCCGAAACCCTGCTCAATGCTGCTGAGCTGATTCTCCAAACCGGAGGCAGTGTAGCCGAGGCTACCGGTTATGTGAACGAGGTTCGCGCCCGTGCAGGTCTTCCCGACCTCAATGGCGTTACCATCGATGACATCTTCACCGAGCGTCATCTGGAATTCTGCGGCGAGGGCAAGCGTTACTTCGACCTCGTGCGTGCCGAGGGCATCGCAGGTGCTACCCAGAAGGCTTCGACCGTATTGGTTCCCGACAGCTACGGCTACCGTACCAACAGCTGGACCCCCAGCAAGAAGCACATTCCTCTGGCTCAGAGCGAGCTCGATGCTGATCCCACGCTGGTTCAGAACAACTATTGATTTGATGAATTAGAAATCAGTAATTAGCTATTAAATATTATGATTACCAAGATAAACAAAATAAGCAGCGCAATAGCAATCCTGTTATTCGCTATGGCTTTCACGGCCTGCTCGCCCGATGAATTCACCGGAGCAGATCCCAACGGTATCCCCACGGTAAGCGGTGTTGACTTCAACATCTCCGTTGACCAGGAGACTAACCAGATGATTGCCACCTACTCCCCCGAGCCCGGCACCTATCCCATCTGGATCCTTGACGGTACTTCCTACTCCACCCTGCAGGAAGTGGGTTACAAGAACAACGAGGCAGGCACTCACACCATCGAGCTGCGCCTGGGTAACCGCAACGGCATCAGCCAGACCGGTATCAAGAAGGA
>CACYAW010000076.1 GCA_902772455.1 uncultured Bacteroidales bacterium | reverse complement strand
GCGTGAGATCAAGGCCTTCTACATGAAGCAGAACGAGGACGGCAAGACCGTTCGCGCCATGGACGTGCTCTTCCCCATGATCGGCGAGATCATCGGCGGTAGTGAGCGAGAGGCCGACTACGACAAGCTCATGAGCGAGATCGAGCGCCGCGGCATCCCCATGAAGGACATGTGGTGGTACCTCGACACCCGCCGCTTCGGCACCGTGCCTCACAGTGGCTTCGGTCTGGGCTTCGAGCGCCTCATCCTGTTCGTGACCGGTATGGCTAACATCCGCGACGTCATCCCGTTCCCCCGCACACCTAACAACGCAGAATTCTAATTCTAGTGGGACTGCCCACTTGAAGTTTAGGGTTAAGAGTTTATACCATCCGCATTCCTGGCAACGGGAGTGCGGATGATTTTTATGAGGATAAGGCAAGAAGGACAACTAAATTATCATTTTATGATATCAATATTTAGTCCTTATTGTCTTTCTTGTCTTCAAATGTCTTGACCTGTTTAATGTTCTTTAAAGTGATGGTGCCAAAATGTTGCACTCGGCCATAGTTACTTTGCATCGTCAAACGATTTAGAGTCTCTCTAGACGAACAACTAAGAACTAACAACTAAACTATGACTGAGCAGATTTTGAAACAGGAAGTGTTGATTGACGGGCAACAGGTATTGAGCATTGCCACGCCCGACATTGTGAGCAACCACGTCGCCCAGGTTGTACCCAAGGCAGAACGTGCCACCGAGGTGGATCCCGTGAAGATGCAAGTGATGCAGAACGCTGTCGCCAAGATTGAAAAAGCATTTGGCACGTGCGCCATCATGCGCATGAATGATGAAGTTGTCCAGGATGTTGATGTCATTCCCACTGGTTCGATTGGCTTGGACAAGGCCCTGGGAGTGGGTGGCTACCCCCGGGGACGCATCATCGAAATCTACGGCCCCGAGGCTTCGGGCAAGACCACGCTGGCCCTGCACGCCATCGCCCAGGCCCAGCAGATGGGCGGCATCGCTGCCTATATCGATGCCGAGCATGCCTTTGACCGCAACTATGCCGAGGCGGTGGGCGTGAACACGCGCAACTTGTGGATCAGCCAGCCTGACAACGGTGAGCAGGCCCTTGAAATCGCCGACCAGCTCATCCGCTCGGCTGCTATCGACGTCATTGTCATCGACAGCGTTGCCGCCCTCACCCCCAAGGCCGAAATCGAGGGTGAGATGGGCGAGAGCAAGATGGGACTGCAGGCCCGCCTGATGAGCCAGGCCTTGAGGAAACTCACCGCCACGATTGCCAAAACGCGCACCTGCTGCATCTTCATCAACCAGTTGCGCGAGAAGTTGGGCGTGATGTTCGGCAACCCCGAGACGACCACCGGCGGTAATGCCCTCAAGTTCTACAGCAGCGTTCGCCTCGACATCCGCCGTCTGGCACACATCAAGGACGGCGAGCGTGTGCTGGGTGCGCAGACGCGTGTCAAGGTCGTGAAAAACAAGGTGGCGCCTCCCTTCCGCAAAGCGGAGCTTGACATCATCTACGGCACTGGAATCAGCCGTGCGGGCGAACTGCTCGACCTGGGTATCGAGGCAGGCATCGTCAAGAAGAGCGGCTCATGGTTCAGCTGGCAAGACATGCGTCTGGGCCAGGGACGAGAGGCCGCCAAGCAGTACCTCATCGACAATCCCGACACCGCCGACGCCATCGCCGCCCTGCTCCAGGCCACCGCATGAACCTCGAACCCAATACCATGAAAACCATACATCAATAAAGGAAGACAATAAGTACAACAAACACAATATCCTGATGGCCAAAATATTGTAATTGTTGTACTTGTTGTCTTCCTTTTTCTGTTACTGGGCTGTAGCCGTGTCAGTGGTGGCGGGTAAGGCGGGCCAGGTAGTCGTAGTGCTCGCCGTGGGCGACCAGTTCGCAGTCGAAGCCGTGCAGCGCCGCCTGCTCGCGCAGTGTTTCGGGGTCGATAAAGAGCCAGGGGAAGGGCTCTCCTTTCACGCCCCGGTACTGCATCTGATAGGTCATCTCGCCATAGTAACCCTCCACGCCAGTGAGGTCGATGATACCGTCCTCGTCCTCAAACAGGTAACAGATGTCACTGGAGTCGAACAGCACCTGCCCGCCAGGTGCCAGCAACGCGTCCACCTGCATGAAGAAGGCAGGCAGCCGTGATATGGTGCCCACGATGCCTATGCCGTTCATCAGCATCAGGATGGTGTCATACTGGCCATTGAGCTTGAAAAAGTCCTGTTCCAGCACATCCTTCACACCACGCTCCTGCATGGTTTTTACCGCAAGCGGCGAGATGTCGATAGCGGTAACCGTCTTGCCCAACCGCTGCAATGCCAAGGCGTGGCATCCGGCCCCGGCACCCACGTCAAGAATGGTGCCTGTTGCCAGTTGCAGTGCCCGCTGCTCGAGGCCGGGCATGTCGTCTATCGAGCGGAAGAGGGTAGAGACGGGAATCTCGTCCTCTTCAAGCAAGGGCGAGAATACACGTAACTTTGCCGCCTTGCCGGTGGCATGGAAATCGGCGATGGCGTGACCCATCGGGTCCTTGTCGGCAATCATCAGCGGATGAAGTGCATGCCTTGCCAGGGTTCGTATTTGGGGGGCTGAGCGGTGCCTGTGCTCAGCTGGCGTATCATCCAAGCCATGTTCTGGGCCATGGTGCGCATGGTCTGCATACCCTCGACATCAAGGCGTGCTTCTCCAGCCTCGCGGCCAAAGGCGATGTTCCAGTATTGTGACGTTACCAACGGCATGTTCACCATCTGGAACGGCATCTGCAGCGTCTGGAATGCGGCGGTGGAACCACCACGGCGACATACGGCTACTGCAGCAGCAGGTTTACCGGCAACACGTGCACCGGCAAACAGCATGCGGTGTATCAGGTTGAGCAAGCTGCCTGTGGGCGTGCCGTAGAATACGGGTGAACCCACGATCAGGCCGTCGGCCTCATTCATCTTGTCGATGACTTCGTTGCACAGGTCATCATTGAAAACACAGTGGCCGTCGCCCTTAGTGGCGCAGGTGCCACATGCAATGCAGCCGCGTACGGGTTTGTTGCCGATCCAAACAATCTCTGTCTTGAATCCAGCCTCGCTGAGCGTCTTGGCTGCTTCATTCAAAGCAAAATAGGTGTTCCCCTTCTCGTGGGGTGATCCATTAATCAATAAAACTTTCTTCATATTCAGTTTTTCAATTTTTATCAGTTCTCAGTTGTAAATACCTGAATTCTCAGTTGTAAATACCTAAGTGTCTAATATCTAATATCCAATATAGAAATAATTAATACCAATTGTTCTAATACCTGTTTAATTAACTGCTAATTGCTGGCAACCATCCTGTATCCCATGGCCTTGAGCTGAGCGGCCATACCCAGCTGGTACATGCATTGCAGGCAGGATACGTATCCCTTGAAGGCATCGGCAGTGCCGGGCTCGATGTCTTGGCTGAAAAGGGCTCGCTTGGCCCGCTCGGCGCAGTCGCCCACCAGTTCCTGCAGTGCCTCGGCGTCATCGCCGTGCAGGTCAAGCACTTCGTCGAGGATATACTCGTCCAGGTTATCAAAGCCGCGTTTGTCGCGCATGGGGGTGTACAGGTCATCGATGGCGGCATATTTCTCCCAGTCCGTGTCCCAATATTTGGCGATGGCCATGCCGATGAACATCATCCATCCAAGCGATGCCACGGGATAGAGGTTGAACTCGCGGGCTCCGTCGGGCAGGTAGGCTTCGGCAATGGGAATCCACTTAGCCTCCACGTCAGGGCACTCGGGCAAACGCTCATCCACGGCACCACGCCCCACGAGGTAGCGGTGCAGGTCGTTCAGCAATGTCGAGGCAAAATTCTCCATCATTGATTACAGTTTTTACAATTCAGTTTTTTAAAGCGGGCACAAAGATAGTATTTTTTGTTTAATTACCGCAAAATTAGGGAAATAATTATGCTGTCTTGGGCCGATGGACCAAAATGGTGAGCAACGAAGCGCCCAAACCATAGTAAACGGCATCGCCCGGCAGCGATAACAAGTTGGCAAGTAGCAAAGTGCCCACACCAATGGGCATCGACAGCAAGATGCTGCGGGGATTGAAGCGACCAGGCAGCCACAAGGCAAAACATAGCGGGAACAGAATGGCGACAGCCCGCAAGCCCAGCGACAGGAAGCCCAGGTCGTTGATGAACGCGCCGTGGAATACAAGGGCAGCGATGACTGCGGCAACCAGGATGCCCATGATGGAAAGCCGCGTCTGCATCAGTTGGGACAGGCGGCCTGGCGCCATGCCTAGGCGGCGCCGCATGTTGCCATACACGTCACGCACGAGAATTGTCGATGCACCCAGGGCCAAGCCGCTGCCGCAACCCAGGATGTTGATGAGCATCGTTCCCAACATCAGACCGCCCAGCCAGGCGGGTAAGTGCTTGAGGATAAATGCGGGGAATGCCTGAGCTGAGTTCTCGATGACTCCGATGCCGGCAGGTAAGGCCTCACCGGCCGATTGCAAGGCGGCATATTCGTCGGCGGTGACATAATGGCCGCGCATGTAGATGCCCACAAGCGTGCATGCCGCGCCGATGATGGGCATGAACAGGGCACACAGCAGGGCTCCGTTACGGGCTTTGGGTGTCGTGCGGGCCGACCAGATGCATTGGGCATAACTCTGGGTGCACACCACGCCCAGGATGAGCGAGAGGCAACCGCCCATGTCTTTAAAGAATCCTCGGGCAAACGGGCTGCCGTAGCGGTGGTGAATGCTCTCGATATCGCTCAAATCATTGAATTGAGTCAGGGCAGGGGACTGGTAGATATCGTCAACGCTGCCAAACATGCCAGACCAGCCGCCGGCAACATGCCACACCACAACACCCGCCGCCAACGAACTCAGATACAACAGGATGAGCTTGACAATGCCGCCGCTGCCGGCACTGCGTATGCCGCCGTATAGCACCAGCAGCATGATGAGCACTGCTCCAGCAATGGATGCCCACAACGAGGACATGCTGAACAGGCTGCCTATCATGGCCGATGACGAGATCACTTGAGAAACGATGCTGATGAAGATGCCCACCAGAAACAGCAACGAACCGATCGTCTCGGCTTTGTGGCCAAACTCGCGGCTCACCACTTCAAGCAACGTGGTGCAGCCGCTGCGGCGCAAAGGTGCCGAGAAAAAGATGCCCAAAACCAGTGCACCCAAGCCGGCGCCGATGGTGAACCACCATGCCGACAGGCCATAGCTGAAAGCCAGCTGGGCCGTCCCAATAGTGGACTGGCCGCCGGCCAGCGTGCCCAGCAATGCGCCGCACACCATCCAGCTGCCGCTGGTGCCGCCAGTGGTGAAGCTGTGCTCGTCAGTCACATGACGCCCCGACAGCCAACTCACCGCCAGCAGCAAGGCCACTGTGATCACGACTCCGATAAGATGTACTATTGATACCATTTCTCGATGTGATTTTTCACAAATAATTTCCCGTTTTGAGCAATTTCGGCGGCAAAGATACGTCAAAAATTTTCCAAAACGGGTAAATTGTTAATAACTATTGAGTCATAAAGTTTTATATTAAGATGATTTGTGTGTAATTTTGTAGGTTAATTATTGTGCCCTGTTTTGGGCATAGCGGCTATGTAACTACATCAACCTAAAATATTTATTGTATATGAGATTAACTACTCTTTTTTCGTTGATTTTATTATCAACAGTGATGGCGCTGGCAGGACCGCGTCACATCTACAGTAACATCGTGGGAGATGTCAATGCTGATGGCGAGGTGAACATCGCCGACATCAATGTCCTGATCGGCAACATCTTGAAATCCAACTATGATCCCCTGTCTGACCTCAACGAGGATGGTGAGGTAAACATTGCTGATGTCAACCTTGTAATCGGCATCATCCTGCACGGACCGGTTAATCCTATCGTCGATACAGGCATGTATATGGGAATTATCGGTTACAACCAGACCCTTACCACTAAGGATATTTCTTATCTCGACTCGACCACGGTAGCCGGTTTCAACAGCTTCGTCGGCGATTTGGCTACCCGCCCCGGACGTCTGCTCTATTATTCGGTGGACAAAGCGCTGGATGCACTCTTCAATGCACCGCATCCCGATCATCTGCAGAATGTGGCTGTCGTCACCTTCACCGGGGGTAATGACCAGGGTTCGTTGATGATGACCGACAAATATGATACCGAGGCTGAGTATGCCCAGGCACTCAAAACACGCATTACCGAGGAACGCGTCTATGGCCGTCCCATCAAGGCCTTCACCGTTGGTCTGCTTAACGATAATGTCAAGGATGCCAACCAGTTCCGCAACAACCTGTATGCACTGTCCAGCGATTCCACCAAGGCGGCAGAGGTCAACTCTGTTGCCGAGGCCAACATCTGCTTCCAGTCTATTGCCGATGACCTTGTAAAACGCAACATGTCCGAAACTCTGACCCTTGTATTCCCTGGTGTGGGTACTGGTACCCGCATCCGCTTCACACTGGATGAGGTCAACGATGAGACAGTGAATGAATCGCAGGTTTATATCGAAGGTACCTTCTCATTAAAGACACGCAGTCTGACCAACATCATTTATCATGGCTTGACCTCTACGGCTGGTGACAGCGTGGCTGCTTCGAGCGAGGACGGCATGTTCGTGTCGCTTGTCTTCGAGGGTATCCAGCTCGACAGCGAGGAGCGCATCGAGAAGAAGAACATCCAGGAATGGTACTGGGTGGATGGACAGAATGAATGGGAGCGCAGCACTGAATTCTCAGTTGACCGCCTGCCCGATGTGGAGAGCACCTACTCCAGCGCTCTCGTCATGCTTCTGCTCGACTGCAGTTCGGTAATGGACGAGAACTTCGACGAGTTGAAGACCGCCGCCAATGCCTTCATCGAGCGTATGCAGAACTACAATACCATTCCCGGAATGTACACCGTCAATGGCGTCACCTTCCAGATGGTATCGGTCGATGGCGGCACATTCACTATGGGTGTTGACTCCGCTATGGTCGATGCCGGCATGGCCAGCGTGGATGAGCTTCCTGCACATGAGGTGACGGTTGAACCCTTCGCTATCGGACAGACCGAGGTGACTCAGGAATTGTGGCAGGCTGTTATGGGCACTAACCCGAGCAGCTTCACCAACAATCCCCAGCGTCCTGTTGAGCAGGTAAGCTGGGAGGATTGCCAGGAATTCATCAGTCGTCTGAACGCCCTCACAGGTAAGAACTTCCGCTTGCCCACCGAGGCTGAGTGGGAATTCGCCGCCCGTGGTGGCAACAAGGGCCGTGGCATGACCTATGCAGGTAGCGACAACCTGGATGACGTGGCTTGGTACTACACCAACAGCTATGTTGTCGGCCCCACGAGCGCTAACTTTGGTACCCATGCTGTTGGCAGCAAGCACAGCAATGAGCTGGGCCTGTATGACATGAGCGGTAACGTTTACGAGTGGTGCTCCGACGGTTATGCGCCTTACGAAGTGGAGCCCGATTTCGCTGCAGGCATCAGCCGTCGCGTGATTCGTGGTGGTTGCTGGTTCAGCGTGCCCATGGATTGCCGCTCGACCAACCGCAACAACGAGTCGGCCGATATGCGCATCTACACCATCGGCCTGCGCCTTGCCATGTAATAAACGAGAGTTTTAATATGCATCAATGCACCCGATGCCCGTTCATCGGGTGCATTTTTCTAAACGTCTAACGTCTAAAAGCCAAGACCGGATGATACTTGTCATTATCACAGCATTGATTCCCGTATTGATACTGGGTTGGTGGATCTATAAGAAGGACTCGCAGCGTCCCGAGCCGCTGAGGATGCTCTACAAGGCGTTCCTCTATGGTGTGGGATCGACCTTTGTCACGCTGGTCATCACATCGTTCATGAGCATGGCTGGCGTGATGATTTATGACCTGGGCTCGTTTGCCGGCGCAGTGGGAACGGCCTTGTTTGCGGCTGCCTTGCCCGAGGAGATCAGCAAACTGCTCATGTTGTGGCTCTTCCTGCGCAACAATCCTTATTATGACGAGTACCTTGACGGTATCGTTTATGCGGCCTGTGTGGGATTGGGCTTTGCCGCGACCGAGAATGTCATGTATCTGCTTCAGAGCCCCGACTGGGTGGGCACCGGTATCATGCGCGGCCTGACGGCTGTTCCGGCCCATTTCGCTATTGCCTGCGCCATGGGTTACTTCTTCAGCAAGCGCCACTTTGGCGACCGCTCCACTATCACGGCAGTGTGTGTGCTGGCGGTGCCCGTCATCATCCATTGGGTCTATGACGCGCTGGCCTTCAGCGAGGGTGTGTATCCCGCTCTGTCGGTGGTCATCAATGGCCTGTTTGTCCTGCTCATCTGGTTGGTTTATCGCGGCACGATGCGCCGCATTAACACCATGCAGCAACTTGACCAGGCCCGCATGACACCTCCGCCCCTCCCTGGCAACAACGACCCGTCATTACCGCCCCCCTTCCCTGGCGACAGTAATAATAACAACACCCCCCTGGCTTGACACCAAGGGGGTGTTGTCGCAATGATAGCAGCTATAGACGCTATAAATGCTATGGCGGCTATTAGTCTTTTTTCTTGACGAGGCGCTCATACTCGGGGTTGCCCTCGCGCAGCAGGCGGTCAAACCGCTCGCGGTCGTTGAGCACCTCGATAGCGGCCTGCAGGTCCTTGTTGCGGTGGTTGATAATGATGTTGTAGGCGCTTTGGTCGCCATACACGTCACGGGCAATCAATCCCTTGATGATGTCTTTGAGCAACTGCTCGCTGGTGCGGTATTTCTCTTCGTCATACTTCACGCTGTCTTTCTCGCCCATGGCAATGAAGTCGCGCATCATCTCGTCACTCACAATGAAACCGTTGTCAAATGCCTTGACTGAATTGAACTGCTTGTTGAGGCTCTTGCGGTTCTTGTCCACATACTGGATGACATACTGGTTGATGATGCCCTTGGCAGTCAAGTCACGGTAGTAGGTGGAGTATTCGCTGGTGTCAACAGGGACATACACGTCTGGCATCACGCCGCCGCCACCATAGATGGTTCGGTGGTTCAGGCGGGTGGTGTAACGAACGGTATCGTTGATCTGGATGCTGTCCAGGCTGTAGTATTCGCCCTCGTTGGCACGGTCAAGCAGCTCTTTCTCGTAGGCTTTCTTGTCACCGCGGCTGTAGGGCTTCTGGATGCAGCGGCCACTGGGGGTGTAGTAGCGGGCTACGGTAAGGCGCATCATCGAGCCGTCATCGAATTTGAACGGACGTTGTACCAGTCCCTTGCCAAAGGTGCGGCGTCCCACGATCACCGCACGGTCCCAATCTTGCATGGCACCGGCAAAGATCTCGGCTGCTGAGGCCGAATACTGGTTGACCATGACCACCATGTGCAGGTCCTTGTGTTCGCCCCAGCCGTTGGCATTGGCCTCGTTGCGTGGCGAATTCTCACCCTCGGTATAGACCATGAGTTGACCTCGGTCCAGGAACTCGTTGCACATGTCGATGGCAGCATTCAGGTAGCCGCCGCCATTGTCACTCAGGTCCATCACCAGTTGCGTCATTCCCTGTTTCTTGAGTTCTTTGAGAGCATCCATCATCTCCTCGTGCGTCTTGGCACCAAAGCGGGAGATGCGCAGGTAACCCGTACGCTCGTCAAGCATATATTGGGCATCGATGCTGTGCAGCGGGATGTTGTCGCGCGTGATGCGGAAGGTAATCAGCTCTTTTACGCCGGGACGTTTCACCTTGATGGTGACTTGGGTGCCCTTCTTGCCACGCAGACGTTTCTGGATGTCACTGTTCTTCATCTTCACGCCGGCGATGGTCGTGTCGTCAACAGTGATGATGCGGTCACCGGCCAGTACGCCGACGCGCTCACTAGGGCCGCCGGGCACGGTTTGGATGACATACAGGGTATCCTGGTTCATGTTGAACTGGATGCCCACACCGCTGAATTCGCCCTGCAACGGCTCTTCCAGTTCCTTGGTCTCTTTAGCATCGGTATAGGAAGAGTGGGGGTCCAGGCTCTCGAGCATTCCCTTGATGGCGTCCTCGATGAGCTTGTCCTCGTTGACCGTGTCCACATACAGGCTGGAGATGGCATATTCGGCGTTCAACAGCTTCTGAAGTGCCTGGGGCATGGAACGCTGGGCACTGCCAGTCAATGATAAGGCCAAAAACATCGGGATGGCCAGTAATATCTTCTTCATGTAGTCGTTAGTTCTGAGTTCTTAGTTTTTTGTTGAAGGATGCCTGGCTGTAGCCTTTATGGCAGTTGTTTCAAGTCGGCACCTTTGGGCAGATAGGCGCTCACGTCTTGGCCATAGCGTACCAGTTCGCGCACGATGCTGCTGCTGATGTGGCTGTATTCGGGCAGGGTGTAAAGCAGGATGGTCTCGATGCCCGTCAGGTCGCGGTTCACCTCGGCCAGGTGTTTCTCGTTCTCGAAGTCCTGAATCAGGCGCACGCCGCGCACGATGAACTGAGCCCCTACCTCGCGGGCCGCATCAACGGTCATGCCGGTATAGGTGATCACCTCGATGCGGTCATCGTCCTTGAAGACGCTCTCTATCCATGATTTGCGTTGCTCCATGGTCATGAACGACCGTTTGTCGGCATTCACGCCAATGGCAATCACAAATTTGTCGAACAGCGGCAATGCACGTCTCACGATCGACTCATGGCCGCAGGTGAACGGATCAAACGATCCAGGGAACAGCGCCACGCGCTTTCCGTTATTTTCAGTGTACTGTGATGTCTTCATCATCCTCATTCACTAGGTTTTCGATAATAAAAGATTGGCGCTCCATGGTGTTCTTGCCCATGAAGAAGGCGAGCATCTGCTTCACCGAATCCTCTTTGCTCAATTTCACGCGGTCAAGACGCATCTCAGGACCGATGAAGTCCTTGAACTCGTCGGGAGAGATTTCACCCAGACCTTTGAATCGGGTGATCTCGGCATTCTCGCCCAACTTGTCGAGGGCGGCCAGGCGTTCCTCGTCACTGTAGCAGTAGTAGGTCTCGACCTTTTGTGGCTTGGCTTCGCGCTTGGTGCTGCGGTTCTTACGTTTGGCCTCCTTCTTGTTGAGCACACGGAATAGGGGAGTCTGCAGGATGTAGAGGTGACCCGTCTTGATGAGCTCTGGGCAGAATTGCAGGAAGTAGGTCAACAGCAGCAGGCGGATGTGCATACCGTCAACATCGGCATCGGTGGCGATGATGACTTTGTTGTAGCGCAGGCCGTCAATGCCGTCTTCGATATTCAATGCGGCCTGCAGCAAGGCAAATTCCACATTGGTGATGACCTTCTTGGGGTCGAGGCCAAAGGTGTTCAACGGTTTACCACGCAACGAGAATACGGCTTGGGTTTCCACATCGCGGATCTTGGTAATGGAGCCACTCGCGCTCAGGCCCTCGGTGATGAAAATCGAGCTCTCGTCACGGCGGTCGTTATCCTTGGGGGCGCGTGCGTCATTGAAGTGGACGCGGCAGTCGCGCAGTTTGTCGTTGTGCAGGGCAGCCTTCTTGACATTCTCACGCACCTGCTTGCTCACGCCGGCGATGGCCTTGCGCTCGCGCTCGTTGTCCTGAATTTTCTTCAGCAGCACCTCGGCGGTCTCGGGGGCCTTGTGCAGGTAGTCGTCCAGTTCCTTCTTGATGAAGTCGTTGATGTACTTGTAGATGGTGGGGCCGTCCTTCCACATGATGCTGCTGCCCAGCTTGATCTTGGTCTGTGACTCGAACACGGGCTCCTCGACCTTGATGCTGATGGCGGCGACAATGCCGTTGCGGATGTCGCTGTACTCAAAGTTCTTGCCATAGAACTCTTTGATGGTCCTCGACAAGGCCTCGCGGAAGGCGCTCTGGTGTGTGCCGCCCTGCGTTGTGTGCTGGCCGTTGACAAACGAGTAGAACTCCTCGCCCAGCTGAGCCGCATGGGTGATGACCACCTCGATGTCGTCGCCCGTGAAGTGCATCAGGGGA
>CACYAW010000075.1 GCA_902772455.1 uncultured Bacteroidales bacterium | reverse complement strand
TTCAGTTTTATTTTAAAGGTTAGTAAAAAAGTTGTATTTGTTGTCTTTGTTGTTTTCAAAATATATCGATGAAATGGAGAAAAATGTTGTTTTTCAGAATGTGCCCTCGTAGATGTTTCCCGAGGGGGATTCGATGGTGATGACGTGCGAGCCTGCAGGCAGCGACGAGATGTCGAAGGTGTCGTAGCTGCCGTCGACCTGCGTCGAGATCTCGACCGCGTTGGTCACAGGCGAGGAAATTTCCACGTCATAGTAGTTGACCACTCCGTGGCCGTCGATTAGAATCCACTGGGACTTATCATTATAACAATAATAAGCCTGGGGCGCGTCGGGACACGTGGGCAGGTTGCCCGAGCGGTCTTTGTCTGGCCCCTTTGGATTAAGAACAATTTCGCCGACCCCTGCACTTGAAATCAGGGTAATTGTCGCAAATAAAAGAAATACTAATTGTCGCATAATGTTTTTCATTATTAAATGTTTTCGCAAATTTATTATGTATTTCTTTTTTGTTTTGACATTATTGACCATGAAATGATATCCACATCATCCACATTTTGTAAATAATTGAGAATCAATAATATACAATCACCTAAGCAGCAAATAAGTTAAAAAATGACAAATTTCGGTCATTTTTTAACAAGAAATGTAGATTATACGAGGCGAAATGTGGATTAAAAACTATTATTTTTAATAGGTATCACAAAAGGTTTCTATACCTTATACAACCCTTAAATTGATTTGAAGTGAAGATCGGTTCCTAGTTTTTCGGAGAGGGTTTTGCGTTTGTTGCTGATATACTTGAGGGAATAATCCAGGATGATGGCAATTTCTGCATTACTGAATCCGCATAAGCATAATTCAATAAAATGAAGGTCTTTTTCTGTCAGGTTGTGTGTTTGGGCATTTTTTAATATCATTCCGTTGTACTTCTTGTCCACATAAGACCCTAACTCTCTCCAGAAGCTGTCATCGGCCACAGCCGTGAAGGTTTCCTTGATTTGCTTTGCCACTTGTGGGGCTGTAATTTGTGTTCCATTGACAGAGATGCTCTTGATGAATGTGACAAAGCTGGTGAGCATGTGCTCGATGGCACTGCTCTTATTGTCAAGCAGACCTATCAGTTGCTCTAATCTGGCTGTGCTGGTGGTTTGCAGTTCCCTGATAATTGCTTTGGTGCGGCGCATGCGGCGCAGGTGTCCAGCAATAATCAGTGTTAACGTCAGCAAAGCGGACACTGACAGCCCAAGAATAATCCAGTTAAGAAGACTGATCCTGGATAAGAAACCGGTACGTTGTTGGTTATTGAAGCTACTCTCTATCTGTCGGATTTGATATCGCAGTTCACTATTGAGTATGGAATCTGACAATTGATGGGAGAGCATTGTGTAATGGCCGCTTAGTGACTCATTTCCATCCAGTTGTGCAATTCTAGATAATATAGAATATTTCCGGGTTTTTATCTGTTCGGGATTGCTCACGTTAGCATCTTGATCAACATAGCTTAAATAATAACGGGCAGAATCAAGAATTCCACATTTGACATAGATTTCGGCCAAGTCGAGCAGCAGGTCTTGACATACAAATGGGGAGAAATCCTTAAGACATGTCAAGGCGATCTGTTTGGCTGTATTTAAATCCTTTCCTTCAAAGGATAGTTGGCGGCACAACAATTCCTGGGCCCTGCAATAATTTGAAGTGTCGTTAAGTTCGATTGCAAGTTGTGAGGCTTGAGTTAGCAGTTCCTCTGGATTACCGGTGCGCGTGATTCCACTGCAACCACCCATATTGACCAAGCAAATGAGTTGCTGGGACTTATTATCAGTCAGCCTGAAATATTTCAAGGCTTGCAGATATTTATCAAAGCAGATCTGGGAGTCAGAATAATAGTCACGGAACAGCCTAGCGATTCTGATATTGATTTGGCCCAGGTTGAGGTAGTCGGTGGTGTCAGCGGTGACTTCGGCGGTCTTGTAGTAGTACATCGCGCTGTCGACGTGGCCCAGTTCTTCCATGACGGCGCCCTTGTAGAGGCAGGCACGGGTGAGTTTCTCTCGCTGGCCGCTGTGGGCGCTGTAGTAGTCCATGGCGCGGGTGATGGCGCTGTCGTCATGGGTGGTGATGTCCTGATAGGTCCTGTAGCGGGCCTGCGTCGTGAGCAGGTCGCGGTAGGCTTGATTGGCCTCGCCGGCGAGGCTGTCGATGGCGGCGAGTGTGGCCAAGGCGCTGTCGGGGGCGGTCCACATCAGGCTGTCGGCCTGGACGAGCCGCGCGTCATAGCGCGCACGTCCACAACCCATAAACAAGGTCACGACAGCCAGTAGAATCACAAATTGTAATAATAGGGGCTGTCGTGTCATGTTACAGGTGATGAGAGCAAGTGTCAATGCCAGATGTAGGTGATGGTGCCGATGCCCTCGGTCATGGTGTTCTTGGGGACCGAGAAGCTGGACTTGAGGGCGGCCTGCTCGCAGGCGCGGCGCACCTCGGGGTGTGAGGCCAGGTCGCCTGAGGCACCTGTGGCCTTGGCCTTGATGACCTGTCCGCGCGGGTTGACGGTGACCTGCACGTTGACACGTCCCGACCACTTGCTGTTGGGCACGGGCTTGGCCCAGTACTCGAGGGTATATCCCACCAGTCCGCTAATGCCCGGCTTGCCGGCCAGGATTCCCTGGTTGGTGTTGCCACCCGGTGAGCCTTGTTGCCCGCCACCACTGCCGTTGCCGCTGCCAAACGCGTTCTTCACCCTGTTGTTGGTGGCGCTGCTGGCGGCTTTCTGCTCGTTGGTGTTCTTGGCCTTTGTCTCCTTTGCCTCGGCATTTTTGTCCTTGGCTTTGGGTTTTTCCACTTGTTTGTCGTTTACCTTGGTGGGGCCGGACTTTTTGGGCTCGGTCTCCTTGGGCTGTTCCTTCACCTTGTGGGGCGACTCGGTCTTCTGGGTCACCAGTGGTGGCGTTTTGTAGTTGGCCTCTCCGGCGTCCTCCATGTCATCGGCATCGATGTCGGGGTCCTCACCCTCGTCGGGCGAGGCGCTCGGGTCGGCAGCCTCCTGATCCATCATATCGTTCTGGACGTCGTCCATGGTGTTACCCAGCATCACGAATTCACCGCCAAACAAGATGGAGTCTTGAGAGAGCTGCGTCAAGTCGGGCAGGTTGGGGTCCTGCTCATAGCGCAGCGAGAATTGCAGCAACAGGGCCAGCGTGCCCACCGTGATGAGCAGGGTGAGCAGCAATGCCCAGAGGCTATATTTGCGGCGATCTTCTTCCATCGTGATGATGCGTTAAAGGTTGTCGGGAATAGGTTCGGTAACCGTAGTCAGGTCTGTCCCCTGGTTGTCGATGGGGCCGAAAGTAGCCTCGCTGGGCTTGGTGGCGAGGACGATTTTGACGCCCTGCTTGGAGCCCTTGTCCAGGATCTCAACAATCTTGCCGTAGTTCACTTCCTCGTCGGCATAGACGGCGACAAACTCGTTGGGGTTGGCCGCCTTGAGCGCCTGCATGAAGCCCTCGAGCTGCTCGGGGGCGATGGGCAGCAGGTCGCTCTCGCCAATCTCGGTGGTCTGTGTGGCATACATGTTGAGGTTCTTGTCCACATAGATGCGTGTCGATGGCTTGATGGAGGTCTGCTCACTGCTTTGAGGCAGGTTCACTTCCAGCGCCGAGGGGAAGACGAACGTGGATGTAACCAGGAAGAAGATGAGCAGCAGGAAGATGACGTCGGTCATCGATGCCATGCTGAACATCGACAGGGTGTTGTGTTGTCTCTTGAGTGCCATAATTTCTGTTAGTTTCTAGTTTCTAGTCCCTAGTTTCTAGTCCCTAGTTTCTAGTTTCTAGTTTTTAGTTTCTAGTCCCTAGTTTCTAGTTTTTAGTTTTTAGTTTTTAGTTTTTAGTTTTTAGTTGGCATCCGCCTCACTTCTAACTTCTAACTCCTAACTCCTAACTCCTAACTTCTAACGCTTAATTACTTGGCGGGCTCGTTGAGCAGATCCATAAATTCCATCGTCTTGCCTTCCAGCTTGTTCATCACCTTGTTGACACGCGAGGTGAGGTAGTTGTAGGCAAACAGGGCGATAATACCCACGATCAGACCGGCAACCGTGGTCACCAGTGCCTGGTAGATGCCGCTGGCAAGAATGGTCACGTTGCTGTTGTTGCCGGCGCTGGCGAGCTGGAAGAAGGCTTGTACCATACCGATAACGGTGCCCAAGAAACCAATCATGGGCGCTCCGGCTGCCGTGGTGGCCAGCCAGTTGAAGCCTTTTTCAAGTCGCGCGATCTCCATGTTGCCGACGTTCTCGATAGCGACGAGGACATCGTTCATGGGACGGCCAATGCGGGTGACACCCTTTTCAATCATGCGGGAGTAGGGGGTGTTGGTATCTTGGCAGAGCTTGAGGGCCTGGTCCACCTCGCCACGGTGGATGTATTCCTTGATACGGTCCATGAAGGAGCTGTCCTGACGGTTCGCGTGATTGATGGCGAACAGGCGCTCAAAGAAGATGTAGATGCTCACGATGGCCAGCAATGCCAGGGGGATCATAATCCACCAGCCACCAGCCTTGATGAGCTCCCATATCGAGAGTTCCTTGACAATGGGCTCGGCAGCCTCGGCAACCGGGGCTGTGGCGGCGGCTATGGCAGCTGCACTGTCGGTAACGACCTGAGCGGCGCTGTCGATGGCCTGCTGCAGGGTGTCGGCGGCCTGCTGGATCATTGTGTCGGCAGGCGTTACTTGGGCAAGAATCATGTTGAGGATTGACATGTCGATTCGTTATTTGGTTATTCTAGTTTGTTTCTATATCGTTATTATAACGTTGAAAAGGCGTTTTTATTTCAGGCACTCCTTATAAGCCTTGATGGTGGCCTCCAGACCCAGGTACAGGGCATCGGCGATGAGGGCGTGACCGATCGACACCTCGCTGAGGTGCGGGACATGCTGCTGGAAGAACTTGAGGTTCTTGAGGTTCAAGTCGTGGCCGGCATTCAGGCCCAGACCCACGCTGTGAGCCGCCAGGGCGGCAGCGGTAAAGGGTGCCACGGCGCGCTCGGGGTCGGTCTCAAACTCCTCGGCAAAGGGTCCAGTGTACAACTCGACGCGGTCGGCACCGGTGCGGGCTGCGGCACGGATGTTGTCCAGGTCGGTGCCCACAAAGATGCTCGTGCGCACTCCGGCTTCCTTCAGGCGGTCAACGATACTGGTCAGGAACTCCATGTTGGGCTCCACATCCCAGCCGGCCGACGAGGTGAGGGCCGTGGGAGCGTCAGGAACCAGGGTGGCTTGGGTGGGCCTCACGGCGAGCACGAGTTCCATGAACTGCTCGCTGGGATAGCCCTCGATGTTAAACTCGGTGCGCACCAGGGGGCGCAGGGCATACACGTCACTGCGGCGGATGTGGCGCTCGTCGGGACGCGGGTGCACAGTGATGCCATCGGCTCCGAAGCGTTCGCAGTCCATGGCAACTTGCTGTACATTAGGAATATTGCCTCCTCGCGCATTGCGCAGGGTGGCAATTTTGTTAACATTTACACTCAGGTTAATCATAGATTATCAATAAGTATTTATCAGCGCTACGGCGCTACAAAATGCAAAAGTAGCCATTTTTTTTCACATAGTCGTGATAAGGAATGTGAAATTTGGCTAAATAATTCAAGTTTCTAAAGCGGCGCGCCGCTTTAGAAACTTGAGGTCTAGAGTCTAGAGTTTAGAGTTTAGAGTCTAGAGTCTAGAGTCTAGAGTTTAGAGTTTAGAGTTTAGAGTTTAGAGTTTAGAGCTTAGGGCTTAGAGTTTAGGGGCTGGGTGTATCAGTCAACTTCTAACTTCTAACTCCTAACTTCTAACTCATCACTCCTCACTCCTCACTGTTAACTTTTCACTGTTAACTTTTCACTGTTAACTGTTAACTCCTTACTCCTTGAGTCGGCTGTCGATGATGATGGTGACGGGGCCGTCGTTGATGAGGGCGACTTGCATCTCGGCGCCAAAGACGCCTTTCTTGGTCTCCTTGCCCAGCAGGTTGGCCAACTCGTCGCAGTAGGCCTCATACAAGGGCACGGCCAGGTCGTGGCCCGCAGCGTGGATATAGCTGGGGCGGTTGCCCTTCTTGGTCGATGCGTTGAGGGTAAACTGGCTCACGGCCAGCACCTCGCCGCCTGCATCGATGATGCTGCGGTTCATCACGCCCTGCTCGTCGTCAAAGATGCGCAGGTTCACCGTCTTTTGCGCCAGCCAGCGCATGTCGTCCTCGGTGTCTCCCTCACGCACACCCACCAGCACCATCATGCCGGGGCCGATGGTGCTGTGCAGTTGTCCGTCGATAGTGACCGAAGCCTCGGTCACCCGTTGAATGACTATTCTCATTATTTTAGTCCTTAGTTTTTAGTCCTTAGTCCTTAGTCTGAAACCTTTAAACTTTAACCTTTAAACTGCGGGCTCCGCCCGCATCACTTGATCCACTTGAACAGGTCGGCAAAGCTGGCTTTCTTGCCGTAGTGCAGGATGCCGCGGCGATAGATGCGCGCTGCAATCCACGTGATAGCAAGTGCTGTGCCGAACAGCAGGACGATACTCAATATCAGTTGCCACGTGGGAACGCCGAAAGGCAACCTCACCATCATCACCACGGGTGAGGTGAACGGGATGATGGAACACCACACGGCGGTGGGGCCCGAAGGATTCTCCATACAGAATATGCCGGCATACAGGGCAATAATCATAATCAGCATCACGGGGGTCATGAACTGCGACGAATCGCTAGGCTGATCCACAGCTGATCCAAGTCCCGCGAATAGCGAACTGTAAAGCAGGTAGCCGCCAATAAAGTAGAGAATGAAGCTCACAATGATGGGGGTATAATTAATCGAGAGTGTCTGACGTACAATGCTCTCGATGGCTCCCATATCCTTTGCCGAAGCCAATGCCTCGGGCGACACTGCGTCGGGCGATACGTTGCCAATTCCAAATGCGCCACCGGCAACCGTGCCGACGATGGCGAGCAGCACGATCCAAATGGCCATCTGGGTCAGGCCCACAAGGCCTACACCGATAATTTTGCCTAACATCAGCTGGAAGGGCCGGCAACTGCTGACGACTACCTCGACGATGCGGTTGGTCTTCTCCTCGATGACGCTGTTCATGATCATCGCGCCATACATGAGCACAAACATATAGGTGAACAGCGATAGCATCAGGCCCAGGCCCATAGCGGCATCGGTCGAGGACTCCTGCTCGCCCCCCTCCTCGCTCCACTTGATCGAGCGCACGTCCACATCGACGTGAGCCTTATCTACCATCTCTTGCAGGTTGGGGATGCCCATGGCGGCAAGGTGGGCGCTCTCGATGGTGTCGGCCAGGACGTTGCGCACACTCGAAACCAGGGCAGGCGTTATGGTTCCCTCGCTGAAGATGTTCACCACACCGGTGCTGTCCACATTGCGCGGGATGATGATGATGGCGTCAAGGCTGCCATTGGACTTATCGTAGAATTCACGGGCATTGGTCACGGTATCGCCCTTGATGGCGACAAAGCTGTACATGTCGTCGCTGTGCAGTGCGGAGGCATAACGGCCCGTCTCGTCGATGACGGCAATCTGCTGGGTGTCGCTGCCCTTGTCGTTGAGATAAGCCAACCCGATGGGAACGGCCATGATGAGGATAAACAGCAGGGGCATGCCCAGGGTCATAAAGATGAATGACTTGCGCCCGACTATCGACATGTATTCACGGGCGATGATGAGGCGAAGCTTATTCATTGTTCTCGATATTTTTTGATTTGACGGTTTCGATAAAAATCTCGTTCATGCTGGGCAGCACCTCGGTGAAGCCCGTCAGGCGGTAGTGCTCGTTGAGCCAGTTAATGGCATCGCGCACGTTGACGCCCTGGGCGAGCTTGATGCGGGTGTCCTGCTTTTTCACGGGGTCGGGCGGCAGAATCGTGAACAGGGCGTCGTTGGCCTCGATCTTGTCGGGAGTCTGCACCGCGATGATGTTCTTCTTGTGCTGCTGTTTCACCTCGTCAACGCTGCCGGTGAGCACCACCTTGGCATGGTTGAGCAGGGTGATCTGCTGGCAAACTTCCTCAACCGACGCCATGTTGTGGGTCGAGAACAGGATGGTGCTGCCCTGGTCGCGCAGGGCCAGGATCTCGACCTTCAACTGCTCGGCGTTCACGGGGTCAAAGCCCGAGAACGGCTCGTCAAAGATCAACAGCGGCGGACGGTGGATGACGGTGCCGATGAACTGCACCTTTTGCTGCATACCCTTGGACAGGTTCTCCACCTTCTTGTTTTCCCATTTCTTGAGGTCAAAACGGTCGAGCCACCAGTGCATCGATGCCACGGCATCGGCCTTGGTCATGCCCTTGAGCCGTCCCAGATAGACGATGTGGTCGCCCACCTTCATTTTCTTGTACAGGCCGCGCTCCTCGGGCAGGTAACCGATGTGTGCGATGTCGTCGTCAGTCATCTGTTTACCGTTGAGCGTCACGGTACCCTTGTCGGCCGCGAGGATGCGGTTGATGATGCGGATCAAGGTGCTCTTGCCGGCGCCATTAGGTCCCAGCAGGCCATAGATGACACCCTGCTCCACCTGCATGGAAACGCCGTCGAGGGCGGTATGCTCCTCGTAGCGCTTCACCACGTTGTTGATATCAAGATAAGCCATTGTATTATAGTTTTTAGTTTCACTCGCTTTGCTCGTGCAAGGTGGGCTGCGCCTCAGCAATTGAAAGCAAGCTTTCATTGCGTTCGGCTTGCACCACCTTTCTAGTCCCTAGTTTCTAGTCCCTAGTTTCTAGTCCTTAGTTGTTAGTTGTTAGTTGCAAAGATAAACAACTCTTGCCCTTTAGACGTCATCAACCCGTTGAAAACTACAAAAATTTCCAGAAAAAAAGAGCCAGGGACTCTTGATGTTGAGTCTCTGGCTCGTGAAAAAATGTGTTTAGTCGTTATTCGGCGGGGGTCATGACCACCTCGACCTTGTTGCCGGCGGCCAGGATCTGGCGGGCGAAGGCGGCGATGGTCTCAGGCGTCTGAGCCTTGACGATGTCGATATAACCGGTGTGGCTGTCGATGCCACGCTCCACGTAGCGGTTGAGTACCCACATCCAGTACCAGTTCTCCTTGATCTCGTTGTTGTAGTCCTTGATCAAGAGCTCCTTGAAGTCCTCGAGCGAGCTGGCGTCGATGTTCTTGCCGGCTGCAACGAGCTCGTCGTTCATGATCTGGAGTGCCAGGTCGGTGAACTCGGGCTTGACGGGGCAGTAGGCATAGATGCAGCTGAAGGGATTGTCACCGTTAATGGTTGACCAGCCGCTGGCGCTGGTGGAATAGGCGGCACCGGCATCCTCGCGGATCTTCTGCAGGTAAATCTTGTCCAGGGCGCGAGCCAGCAGGTCGGCCTTGATGTTGTTCTCCATGCTGTAAGGCGTGGTCTTGTCATACCAGTAGATGGTGGTATAGGCCTTGGGATCTTCCATCTTGCGGGTGAAGTGGTTGATGACCTGACCGACGGGGTAGTTGTCGATGTTTACCCAGTTGGTCTTGGCGCCCTTCTTGCCGGGCAGGCTGGCGATGTACTGCTCGATGAGCGGGCGGATGACGGCCTCGTCAAATGAGCCGACGAAGTAGAACGTGTAGCTGCCGGCATTGGCGGTGACCTCCTTGGCCATCTGCAGAGCACGGTCATAGTCAAGCTGCTTGACCATCTCGGCGGTGAAGGGCCTGCTGCGCCAGTTGTGGCTGCCCAGGGTCAGGCTCAGCGAGTCGCTGAAGGCTGTCTCGGGAACGAGGTCCCTGTTCTTGAGCATCATGTCGAGCTGGCTTACCAGGTTGTTGAACTTCTTCTCATCCTTGCGGATATCGGTGAATAACAGGTAGTTGAGTTGGAACAGGGTCTCCAGGTCCTTGACGGTCGATGAGCCGCTGACCTCGTTATACTCGCTGTTCATGCTCATGCTGCAGCTCACCTGCTTGCCGGCCAGGGCTTTCTCGAGCTCGGTGTTGTTGAACTCACCCAGTCCGCTCACTTCGACCACTGCTTCAAAGAGTGAGAAATTGGCATAGTCTTTCTCGCCATAGATCGAGGTACCGCCGCGCTGCAGCGCCGTCATCTGGATGTCGTCGTCCTTGAGGTCGGTCTTCTTGAGGATGACGCGTGCACCGTTGCTCAGTTGCAGTTCCTTGTAACCGAACTGCTTGTTCTCGGTCTCCTTGACGATTTTACCCTTCTTGGGCATCTTGGCGATGAGGGGCTCCTGCTTCACGTTGTCCACATAGGCCTCGACCTTGGCGTTGAGGCCGGCATCAACAGCGGCCTTCATAGCGTCGGGCGTGGGATAAACGGCACCTTCCTTATCCTGGTTGAAGCTCACGACAATCATGTTCTTGCCATCGGTGGTGATGATCTCGGGCAGCATCGAATTGATGGCCTCTACGGGAATCATGGGCACAATCTGGTTCATGATCTGATACTTCTGCTCGATAGAGGGGATGGGCTCGTTGTCGAGGTAATGGCTGCAGTACGCGCGGCCATAGATGTCATTGTCCACCTTGTTGCGCTCGTTATACTGGCTCTCCAGACCGCTCAGGTACTCCTCACGGGCACGGATGTATTCGGTCTCGGTGAAGCCGTGCTCCATGGCGCGCATGGCCTCGGTGACGATATACTGGGTGGCTTGCTCGGTCATACCCTCCTTGGGGACGTACACGAGGTTGAAGGCATCCTTGTTCTTGGACAGCAGGTAGTTGCCGTCATAGGCATATCCCATCAGGTAGGGGCAATCGGCATCCTGTGCCTTCTCGCTCAGGCGGCTATTGAGCATGCTGCTCATCATGCCGCGCATGTAGTTATAAAGGAGATAGTCAAGAGTGGTTTTACCCTCTTTCTCTACAGCATCGTGCTTGAAGATGACCTGGGAACTGCTGGTCTGCTGCTCCTTGTCTTTATCGACGACGATGATAGCCGTCTCGTTATCGGGCACGGGCTCCTCAACCACCTGTGCGGCGTTGGGATCGAGTTTGCAGTCCTTGAAGAGTTCCTTGATTTGGGCCTCGATGTGGTCCACATCCACATCACCCACAATCACCAGGGCCTGGTTGTCGGGACGGTACCACTTGTGGTAGTAGTCGCGCAGCTCATTGTAGGCGAAGTTGTCCACCACGCTCATCAGACCGATGGGCATGCGCTTGCCGTATTTCGAGCCGGGATACAGGGTCTCGAGGTTGTTCTCGAGCATACGCATCTGCGCGCCGCGGCTCAGTCGCCACTCCTCGTGGATGACGCCGCGCTCCTTGTCGATCTCCTCGTCGGTGAGCAGCAGGCCGCCGCTCCAGTCCTTGAGGATGAGCAGACACGAGTCAAGGGCGCTCTGTCGCGTGCTGGGCACGTTGTTGATGTTATAGACGGTCTCGGCAATGCTGGTGTAGGCATTCATGTCGCGGCCGAACTCC
>CACYAW010000074.1 GCA_902772455.1 uncultured Bacteroidales bacterium | reverse complement strand
TTTCGCTGCCGAGATGACCATCTTCTTCGGCTCGTTCCAGCACACCGACCTGTTCCACCGCGTGCTCACCATCATGGCGACCACGTCGATTGTGGTGACAGCGGTTTACATCCTGCGCGTTGTCGCCAAGCTGCTCTTTGGCGAGGTACAGGATGAGCACCACCGCTCGTTGACCGACGCCACTTGGGAGGAGCGCCTCTCTACCGCCACGCTGATTCTTGCTGTGGCTGCCATCGGCTGCTTCCCCAACTTCTTTATTAACATCATCAGCAGCAGTTTTGCCCCCGTTGTCGAGGCGCTGCAGGCTGCCCTGCCCGTGTTGTGATGAGAGTGTTTAACCTGATAAAAATAGCATAATAAAGATATGATGGATTATTCACAATTCTTGTTGATGCCGCAGGAGATAGGCCTGTTGCTGGTTTTCCTGCTCGTTTTCATCTATGACACTTTCATGCCTGAGCGCTCACAGCGTTACATGCCCGTGTTCTCGGTCGTGATGATGGCGCTCTACACGATATACTGCTTCTGCGTCCCCGCCGGTGTGGGCGAGGCATTTGGCGGCATGTTCGAGAGCAACACCGCCACGTGGGTGATGAAGAACATCCTCAACGTGGGCGTCGTGCTGGTGCTCCTGCAGGCCGTGAAATGGACCAATAGCGACTTTGTGAGCGTTCGCCGCGGCGAGTTCTACGAGTTGACGCTGTTGACGCTGCTGGGCATGTTCCTCATGATCTCGGCACGCCATTTCCTGCTGTTTGTCATCGGTCTGGAGACGGCCTCGCTGCCCATTGCCGCGCTGGCTGCCTTTGAAAAACGCCACTACGAGTCGCACGAGGCGGCTGCGAAGTATATCTTCACCGCCATCTTCTCGTCGGCGATTTTCCTGCTGGGCATTTCCTTCGTTTATGGCATGAGCGGTTCGCTCTACTTCAAGGATATCGCCACCGCGCTCATCGGCAACCACTCGGCGTTGCTGATCGCGGCCCTGGCGTTCGTCATCGCCGGTGTGGGCTTCAAGCTATCGCTTGTTCCCTTCCACCAGTGGACCGCCGACGTTTACCAGGGAGCCCCCACTGCTGTGACCAGCTATCTGTCGGTCATCAGCAAGGGCGCTGCGGCCTTCTCGTTCCTGATCATTCTGGTGCAGGTGTTCGGCTCGGCCTATTCCCAAGTGTGGGAGTGGATGCTCTATGCCATCATCGTGCTCACCATCACCATCGGTAACCTGTTTGCCATCCGTCAGCGCAACCTCAAGCGCTTCCTGGCCTTCTCGTCAATCTCACAGGCGGGCTACATCATGCTCGGTGTGATTGCCGTCAACGTGATGGGTATGTCATCGATGATCTACTACGTGCTGGTTTACATCTTCAGCAACCTCGCCGCCTTCGGCGTGATTGCCGCTATCGAGCGTCAGACCGGCAAGGTGACGATGGACGATTACAACGGCCTGTTCAAGACCAATCCTTGGCTCGCCTTCACGATGATGCTTGCGATGTTCTCGCTGGGCGGTATTCCTCCGTTTGCGGGCTTCTTTAGCAAGTTCTTCATCTTTGTGGGCGCTTGCCATCAGGGTTCGGTGGCCATCTACGTACTCGTGCTCATCGCTCTGGTCAACACCATCATCTCGTTGTACTACTACCTGCTGGTGGTCAAGGCCATGTTCCTGCGTCAGGACGACTGCGTGATTCCCAAGTTCCAGAGCCACTGGACTGAGCGTGCAGGACTCATCCTGTGCACCCTGGGTATCATCTTCATCGGCTTGATTTCGTGCATCTATGCCAGCGTCAATGGCGCTGTCGATGCCATCAGCTCGATGTTCGCCCTTATCCAATGAGCCCTTATCCAGTAAGCAAGGCTCACTGGAGTCTAGAGTCTAGTGTTTAGTGTTTAGAGCGGCTACCGCATTCTTTAAACTTTAAACTTTAAACTTTAAACTTTAAACTCTAAACTCTAAACTTTAAACTTAAGAATCGACTACTTCTGATATCATTTAGCATAACCTAACTGAAAAAAGAAGATTTGTTTCACGGTATGGGAGGTACAGTGGCAATCCACTGTACCTCTCTTTTTTTGTATGCGAATGCCTCTTTAAACTTTAAACTAGAGTACAATGTTCATGAATATTTTTTTGATCATTCGTGGGCATTTAATGGGGATTCGTGTCTGAATAAACCCCAGCATGGCTAACTGGCATAACATGAATGGCCAGGAATAACCACATGTGTTCATGAATAATTGTTTTTATAGGCATCAAACGTATATTATTAGTGATTTGACGTTAATTATTGCAAAATAATATTCATCGAAGAGGGATTTGCACATTTTTTGCTTACTTTTGGAGTTGCAATAACAAACCAAAACCGTTGAGACTATGACACAGCGTTTTTTTCACATCCTGATCACCACATTTTTTTTGATTATGGCATTCCCATTCCATTCATCAGGCTACGAAAAGGAGGTTGACTTCAACTTCCCGAAGGACGTTAGCACAAATGCGCTTGCCGATCTGGAAAAGGCACTGCAGACAGGAGACGGCCAACTGACCGTCGATGCGCTGGTGCGCTACGGCATCGCCCAGAGCGGCATCTCGCAGGACAATATGCCCGGCATCATCGATCAACTCGAGAAAGTCATCAAGAAGGAGAAACGCCCCCAGTACAAGGCGCTGCTGTACCTCTTTGAGGCGATGGTCTATGATGGCTACTGCGACCGCTATGCCTATTATCGTGACCGTAACAACCCCGTTGAGCAAACGTCCACCGACGTGAGCGAGTGGAGCCGTGAGCAATTTGAGGGCAAGATCCTGCAGCTGCTCAGCAAGGCTCTCGAGAATCCAGAGGCGCTCAAAGAGATCCCCGTGTTCTCGATGCCCGACATCCTGGTCTATAACGACCTGGGCATCCTCTACACCCCCACCCTGCTGGAGTTCATGTCGAGGGAATGCTACGACATGCTGGGCAGTAACAGAATGGGCAACTTGCTGCGCGAGCAGATCAAGGACCGCTGGCTGGAAACGACCCAGGACAACGTGGCGGCCCATATCTATGCCATGACCTACATGGATGCGGACGTTAATGCCGAGGCCTACGAGAAATACAAAGATAACCAATACAGTGCCCTGCTGTTGAAAAAACTCTATTATCTGAACGAGAAAGAGAGATACGACATGTACAGGGACTACGTCAAGCGTTTCCCGAAATCGATATTCGTGCCCGAGATCTCCAACCTGATCACCAATATCGAGGAACGCAACGTGTACATGAGTTATCCCGAGATGCGGTCCTCGCGTGACAGTATTCCCATGAGCATGTCTGTCACCAACACCAACTCGTTTAACATTGCCGTTTATCGGGTCATTGGTGACGTGGACGATGAGAGATACTTCCGTGGGAGATATGATTGTGAACTGGTAAAGACATATCCCGTCAAGGTACAAGGCACTGTCCCCTTTACCGATAATGATGTCCATCTCACGCTGCCACCCCTACCCTATGGCATCTACATCTTGAGTGCCGTTAACCTGGCCGATGACAAGGAAAAGGGAGGCAACAACTCAAATTCAGACTTATACAACCGCCATTTTCTGCGCGTGACCGATATGGCCATGATATTCACTAAGAGCTATGACAACATGGACAAAGTGGGCACGGTGGACATCAAAACCGGCAAGCCTATTCCCGCTGTCACAGTGAAATATGAAAACCAGAGAACTGGCGAAGAAAAAATCTCCGGTACCATTGGCAAGACCAATGCGAACGGTATGCTTGATATTCCCATGAACATGCCACATCCCAATGGGTCAGGCGGACAGATCTACTTCAGCGGTTTCCCTCTCTATCCCGTCAAGGGCGAAGATCAGTATGCCGAGAAAGTGAGCTACTACAAGTTGGGCAACCGCAGCTCCTACACCCACAGCGCCAAGATTTACACTGACCTGGGTGTCTATCGCCCAGGCGAAACCGTGCAATGGGTCGCCATCGCCTACAAAAACTATGGTATCGGCGATAGGCCTTATGCTGAACAGGAAGTGGAAGTCATCTTCACTGACAAGAACAGCAAACCCATTGACAAAATCAAGGCTAAGACTGATGCCTTTGGCCGCGTCGAGGGGTCATTTGTCGTCCCCAAAGACCGCATGAACGGATTATTCCACCTGGAATTAAACCTCATCGATGAGAAATCCAAGACCAGCCGACTTGGCATGACGTACGTGAACGTGAGCGAATACAAGACTCCGACGTTTGTCGTTACTTTCACCGACAACCGCAACAATTACGTCAGCGGCCAGCCGGTCAAGATCAACGGCAAGGTCGAGACCTATAGCGGCATGCCTGTGGCCAACACCGAGGTGCGCCTCTCGCTCATCCAGAACGTATGGAGCTGGCGCTGGTGGTACGCACCCGAAAACAGCGGCAAGCACTTGCTGGACACCATCGTCAAGACCGATGCCAAGGGCATGTTCACCTTCAGTTACGACAAAGGCCTGTTCAGCGAGAACATCGGTCGAAACAGCTGGTCACGCTATAACTATCAGGTGGAGGCCACCGTTACCGACGATGCCGGTGAGACCCAAGAGGAGACCTTCTCCTTTATCGTGGGCAAGCGCCGCGGCATCGAGTTGGGCGTGATCAACCATAACGTCTTCATCAACGACAAGCCCATCACGTTGCCGTTGAAGTACAACACCACCGACGAGGAGCATCCCAACACCTACTGCACGTGGGAAGTGTTACCCTTGAACAGCAATGAGCCCGTCAAGACCGGCAACCTGAACACTGCCGACCCGACCATCGATTTGACCGACCTGCCATCGGGCCAATACAAGCTCAAAGTCCGCATCCTTGATGCCGAAGAGGGTGAGAGTGACGTGAATGCCGAAACCGACATCACCCTTTACCGCAAGACCGACAAAGAGCCCCCTGTGAAGAACTCTCCCTTGTGGATCTCGCCGCTGCCGGCCAACGTGGACAAGACCAATACGGCCCACATCACCATAGGCGTCTCGGTGCCCAAAGCCTACATCTATTATATGGCAGCAACGACCGACAAGGTCGTGGCCGAGGGATGGCTCAATTACAACAAGGGCATGCATGACCTGGCTGTGCGCCTGCCCAAGGAGGCTGGTGCCGACGTGACCGTGGTATTCACCACCTACTACGAGACAAAACTGTACAGCGACAACAAGCGCCTCACCAATCCTTATAAGGCCGAGGCAGTGAAGATCAGCGCGACCTCGTTCCGCGACAAGCTTGCTCCTGGCGACATCGAGCACTGGACATTCACCATGACCGATCAAAACGACAAGCCACTGCGCGGCATCATGATACTTGACATGTATGACAAAGCCATTGCCAGCATCTCAGAAAATGGCTGGGATTGGAGCAACTGGCGCAAGCGTGGCCTCGCCGGCGAGCTGAGTGCCCAAGGCGTCAGCGGATTCAATCATGTCACCTCCTCGTGGATTGGCAAATTATTTAATGACGAAGATATGCCGCATCCGCTGCTGCCCTATCTGTTCACCTATAACACTTATCCGTTCAGCAGATACATGGGCAGGGTAAGAGGCATAAGCGAAGATAGGTATGATAGGTATGATAGGTATGATACCTACGGTGCCACCCGTAGCGCTGAGCTTAAAATGGAAGGTAAACCTCGCCTCATGTACAATGAGTCTAATGCGGTGATGAAATCAATGGACGTCGCAACTGCTGAAGAAGAGGCTACGCCCTTGGTCGATGAAGCCAATCTGGAAAAGGTCGTCCTACGTGAGAACGACGTCAAGACCGCACTATGGCAGCCGATGCTCACCAGCGATGGCAAGGGACAAATCCAACTCGAGTTTGAAGTGCCCAACTTCAGCACCACATGGATCACCCAAGCGGTGGCATGGAACGAGAATCTCGTGGGAGCCACTTGGATGGCCGAGGTGCTCACCCAAAAGCCGCTTATGGTGCGCTCTAACATGCCTCGCTTCCTGCGCCAGGGCGACAAGGCACAGCTGGCCGCCACCGTGCAGAACGCCACCGACAAGGCCACCAAGTGCGATGCCGTCATCGAGCTGTTTGACCCACGCACGGGAGACATCTACGCCACCCGCAAGTTCAATCTGGAACTGGAGCCCATGGGCAGCCAGGCCGTCAAGATCGACTGGACGGTGCCTGACACCATCTCGTTTGCCGGATTCCGCATCAAGGCCGCCCACGGCCGCTATGGCGACGGCGAGCAAGTCATGATACCCGTGCTCACCACCATCTCGCCTGTCATCGAGACGCAGCCCTTCTACGTCGAGGCGGCACAGGGGCACTACGAGACCACATTGCCCGAGTTCCCCAAGGATGCACGCGTCACCCTCGAGTACTGCGACAACCCCGTGTGGTACTGCGCGCTGGCACTGCCCACCATCTTCAAGGACAGCTACTGCACCTCTACCGATGCGGCGCACAGCCTCTTCGCACTGCAGGTGGCAAAGACTGTCGCCAAATCGCAGCCCCAGATCAAGGAGGCCATCAACTACTGGAAAGAGCATGACGAAGACAGCACTCTCGTGTCAATGCTCGAGAAAAACCAGGATCTGAAGATCGGCACGCTGCTGGCTTCGCCTTGGGTGGGCGATGCCGACCGGCAGACCTTGAGGATGTCTAAGCTCCATGAGCTGTTTGACGATGAGATTTCCAACAGGGAATATGAGAAGATTCTCAGTGCCCTGCAGTTGCTGCAACTGCCTGACGGCGGATTCACGTGGTTCAGACACCCCGAGTGCAGATCCAGCCTCTGGGCCACGGGTACGGTGCTCGAACTGCTCGGCGCTATCAAGCATCTAGATGGCCTGCCCGATGACAGCCGCATGACATCGATGATTGACCGTGCCATCAAGTACTATGACAGCAAGACCATGGAGGAATATGAGGAAGTCAAGAAACATGCCGCCGTTCCCGAATCCCAATTCATGGGATATGCCTACGTGCGCAGTTTCTTCCCCGAACAGCAGGTTCCCAAGGACAATGCCAAACTGATGAAGAAGATCGTCAAGTACATGGACAAGAGCTGGAGTAAAGGCATCTCACTGAAGAACAAGGCATGGTATGCAATAACGCTCAACCGCAACGGACAGGAGAAGACCGCCCGCAGGATCATCGAGAGCATACGGCAGTTTGCCATCGTGAAACCCAATACGGGCATGTACTGGGACAACCTGCAGGATGGTTACGGATGGTGGGAGTATGACAAAGTCGCCTACACCAGCAAGATCATCCAAGCCATGAATGAAGTGGATCCGCGTCAGGACGAGATCGACCTGATACGCAAATGGATGCTGCTCATGAAGCAGTCCAACGACTGGGGAGGCAGCAGCCTCGCGGCAGATGCCGTTTACAGCATCCTGAGCACCGGCAGCCAATGGCTGGAGCGCAACCCATTGCCCAGCATCACCGTTGCCGGACTGCCAATGAACCTCGACAAGATGGCTGAATGGCTGGGATACTTCCGCACCTCGATCGATGCCACCTCTACCGGTAATGTCGTCATCGACCGTAACGGTCACAGCCCGGCATGGGGAGCCGTCTACTGCCAGTACAAGTCACCAATGACCCAAGTGCAGGAGAAGGCCATTGAGGAAGTTTCCATCAGCAAGGATTACTATGTTTATGCTCAGGACGGCAGTCTGCATGAAGCCACATCGTTCAAGGTGGGTGACAAGGTCAAGGTACGCCTCATCATCAAGACCAACAAGGACATGGACTATGTCACCATCACCGACGAGCGCGCATCCTGCTTCGAGCCGGTTGACCAGTTGTCGGGCTACCGCAGCGAGGACCGCACGTGGTTCTACCAGGAGACCAAAGACACTCAGACCAATGTGTTCATCAACAGCTTGAACAAGGGGACCCACATCATCGGCTATGACGTGTGGGTGACCAATCCCGGTGAATTCACCTCGGGCATCGCCACCATCCAGAGCCAGTATGCCCCGCAGCTGAGTGCCCACAGTTCCGGCAAGATGATCACTGCCGAGCCTAAGTAACCTTTCGGAGCTTCAAGCATCACCAAAAAACCGAGGTCAAGAGTCATCAGATTCTTGACCTCATTTTTCAACAAAAAGACGATTTCTGGGCTTTGATTATTATTATTCCTATTTGTATTTTTATATCTCTGATTATCAGGTGTTTTGTGATTTTACAAGTAAAATTTTGACAAGTTTTAGGTCAAAAAAACACAAATTCTACAAATGATTTTTGCCATTTTTTATAACCGTGTGTGGGCTGGGAGCAGTACTTTTGTGATGCAAAAAGCATTTCTCCAGATTTTCAAAATACAATGATTGAAAATCAAAAATTGAACACCAAATAAGTAAAAGAATCTTTTGATGGTAGTTAATGTTGATTAAATGATTATTAAA
Source organism: uncultured Bacteroidales bacterium (assembly GCA_902772455.1). GTDB lineage: Bacteria > Bacteroidota > Bacteroidia > Bacteroidales > Muribaculaceae > Sodaliphilus. The sequence continues at coordinate 3,104 of CACYAW010000074.1, read as the reverse complement.
ATCTGCCTTAAGAATCTATATCCTATACAAGAAACGCAAGCAATAAAAAAACATGAGATTTAACGGCGTCTGCGTGAGTAGCCGCCGTTTTTGTTGCACATTAGCAAAAAATCATTACCTTTGCAGTCATTGTACACAACCAAAATTAAAGAATGAGTATTATGGCTACAATCAAAACCATCGGCGTGTTGACCTCGGGAGGCGACGCCCCAGGTATGAACGCTGCTATACGCGCTGTGACGCGTACCGCGATTTTCAACGGTTTCAAGGTCAAGGGCATCTACCGTGGCTACAGGGGCTTGGTAGAGGATGAGATCGTTGACCTGCAAACCCAGAGTGTGTCCAGCATCATGCACCACGGAGGCACCATCCTCAAGACCGCCCGTTGCAAGGAGTTCAAGACGGTGGAAGGGCGCCAGCAGGCCTATGAGGTCATCAAGAAACACAACATTGACGCGCTGGTGGTGATCGGCGGTGACGGCTCGTTGAGCGGCGCCCGCCAATTTGCCAGTGAGTTTGATTTCCCCATCGTGGGCCTTCCCGGCACCATCGACAATGACCTGGCCGGTACCGACCACACCATCGGCTATGACACGGCACTGAACACCATCATGTGGTGTGTGGACCGCATTCGCGACACCGCCAGCAGCCACTCGCGCCTGTTCTTCATCGAGGTCATGGGACGCGAATCGGGGTTCCTGGCCCTGAACGGTGCCATCGCCACTGGCGCCGAGGCCGCTATCATCCCCGAAATATCTGTCGAGGTTGACCAGTTGAAGGAACTGATTGGCAGCGGTTTCCGCAAGAGCAAGAATTCTTCTATCGTCCTGGTTGCCGAGAGCCCCATCACCGGCGGTGCCATGGGCCTGGCCGAGAGGGCGCGCAAGGATTATCCCGAACTGGATGTGCGCGTGACCATCCTGGGCCACTTGCAGCGCGGCGGTTCACCCACAGCCCAAGACCGTATCCTGGCCTCACGCATGGGTGCTGCCGCCATCGACGCACTGCTGGAAGGCCAGCGCAACGTCATGATTGGCGACGATGACGAGAAAATCGTTTATGTGCCCTTCTCCAAGGCCATCCACGACGACAAACCCATCGACCGCAACCTGCTAGACCTGCTGCGCAGGCTATCTATCTAGTGAATAGCGATTAGTGATTAGTGATTAGTGATTAGTGAGCAGTGAGCAGTGAGTAACGATTAGAGATTAGGGAGGTGCAGTTGTCAACTGTTCCTCCCTAATTCCTAAAGCCTAAAGCCTAATACCTAAAGCCTAACACCTAACACCTAAAGCCTTATTTATACTTAGGTGATGGGCCGTACTTGTTCTCGCCCCAATTGCTATCCTTTACCGCAAAGATAATGAGGATGATGATCAAGATGATGGCACACAAGCTGCAAAGCACCATTGTGGTAGCCAATCCCGGCGATGACTGAACCGAATCGGCCATTTTCTGAGCAAGTTCCATCATATCTTGGGGGCTGGTAGCTCCTGCAATGTTACTGAAGTTGGAGCCAACCAATGTAGCAAACGAGCCATAATAGCCTGCCAATAAGAGGGCCAGCAACACCACCCACCAGCTGCCGCGGCCTGTGTCGTGCAGACGGCGGCACAGTACTGACAGTTCAGGAATGAGCACAGCAAGGCAAAACGCCATGCTCACATAGCCGACGATAGGCGACAGCATGCCAAAATAGGACAGCGCAGACGAAACGATGAACACAAACAGGACGAACCACCAGAACTCGCTGCGGCGGGCACGGCCCTTAAAGTCGAAATACTTCTTGAAACAAGTCTTCACCGCAGCGACGGGATCCATCATCGGCGAAGCGGTCACGCGGGGTTGATACTGCGGGGCAGATTGATACTGAGGAGCCTGCGGCTGATTGAATACAGGAGGCTGCGGTTGTTGATTCTGTTGTTCCATATCTGTTGATTTTTAAGTTAAAAGTCTCTAATTGACACCACAAAGGTAACCCGTTTGATTGATTTCCACAAATTTACCCATCAAAAAAAGGTGTGCCATCAACGCACTGTCTCGACTCTTGAAATCGAAATGAAGTTCAAAAAGAGCCGTTTTCTCGACCACCCCACGGCAATCTTTTTGTAATTTTGCACCCACATTTACAAGACGTGACAATGAAACGACAAATCAAAATATGGCTCGAGTGCTTCAGGCTCAGGACGTTACCCGTATCGCTGAGCGGTGCGGTCATCGCCATTGGGCTGGCCAAGTGGCATCACGAGTTCAAGTGGGTACCTGCTGTGCTGTGCCTGGTCTTCGCCCTGCTGGCACAAATCGTGTCGAACATGGCCAACGAGTATTTTGACTACCTGAAAGGAACCGACAAACCCGGTCGCGTGGGCCCGCGCCGCGGTGTCACCGAGGGCGACATCAAGCCCACAACGCTGAGGAACGCCACTATGGGCCTGTTGGCGCTGGCCGGTGTCGTGGGCTGCTGCCTGATCCCTTACGGCGGGTGGTGGCTGCTGCCTGCGGGCATCATCATCGCTTTGGGTGCCTTCGCCTATAGTGCCGGCCCCTACCCCCTGTCCTACCACGGCTTGGGCGAACTGATGGTGTTCATCTTCTTTGGCATCGTGCCCGTCAACCTGACCTACTATGTGATGGCATTGCGCTGGCACCCGCTGGTGCTCCTGTTCTCCATCGCCATCGGCCTGATGGGCGTTAACGTGCTGCTGGTCAACAACTACCGCGACGTGGAAGACGACCGTGCCGCCGGCAAGAAAACGCAGACAGTCATGAAAGGCCGACCCGTCACCGCCTTTGCCTACTTCCTGAACGGCTATACCGCCATCGCGATTCTCGCCGCCTTCTGGATCATGATTGTCATCAATATGGGCAAACTGCTGCCGCTGTGGACGCTGGCCATCCCGGTGCTCTACCTGGTGATGCACACCGCCACCTGGTACAAACTCAGGCACCGTGACGGCGCCGCCCTGAACCCGCTGCTGGGCGAGACCGCACGCAACATGCTCATTTTCACAATATTATTCACCATCGTCTTCATTATCTATTCTTAATATCATGGCTTTGATTGACGACATCCGCGCCCTGCGCATCGCCGACTATGACTATCC
>CACYAW010000073.1 GCA_902772455.1 uncultured Bacteroidales bacterium | reverse complement strand
CGAGTTGACCGGTAAGGTTGCCGAGGCTGCCCTCGTTGCTGCCGACATCACCGTCAACAAGAATATGGTTCCCTTCGACGACCGCAGCGCCTTCCAGACTAGCGGTTTGCGCCTGGGTACCCCCGCCATCACCACCCGTGGCCTCAAGGAGGACAAGATGGGCGACATCGTCGAGCTCATCGACACTGTACTCCGTGCTCCCGAGGACGAGGCAGTTATTGCCGCCGTTCGTGGCAAGGTCAACGAGATGATGAAGGACTATCCCATGTTCGCTTGGTAAATCAGCGACATCTCACCTGATAAGGCAGGAACTTCAAGTAATCATCCTTGAGGTTCCTGCCTCTTTTTGTGGTTATTATTTTGTGAAATCAAAAATTGTGTTTATATTTGCAAGTTGAAATACGTGAATCGTTAAAAAGTATCATTTATAATCCGTTGTTGATATGAAAAAGTCATTATTACTCATTGCAATGGCCTCACTCATGGTACTGGGTGCAGGTGCTCAGGAAAAAGTATCGGAGCGCATGTCGTCTCTACGCTCAAAGTCATTAACCCGAATCCAACCCGAGATACTGACCCAGGAAATGAAGGTGGATGCTCCTGCTATAATGGTTACTCCGCCCAAAAGGAGCACAGGACCTCTTGAAATTTATTATCGTCGTCCGGCAGGTGCTTTCTATTCTGCTTTTAGTGCCGTTAATGGTGAAGGATTCCATTCCTATGGAGATTTTGGCATAGTGCTGATGAAACCTTTTAGCGACCATACTTACTATTGTACAGTCAATGGCGGTGACGAGGACGATATCTTGTTTTGGAATGGTTTGGAGTGTGGAAATGGTGGGGAGCCATTTTGTGCAGTCGAGTATTACGAAGAGGATACTTATGACTTTCCTGTTTTTTCTGTTTGGCAGAATGGAGACCCAAACCGATATTATTCCTTCTGTTATCCACAAAGGCCTCGCCCCTATCAAGCTGCTTCAGGCATTAATAATGAACCTAGCGCTATTTTAGTCTCCGCCTCTAATTTCGGCTCTTATTGGGGTGATGAGAATAGCGAACTGCTATTTTCAAGTAAAACCATGCGTTATTATTCTTCTGATGACCAGGTGGGTATGCTCTCGAGATACTACGGTGCAGAACCTTGGGGTGACAACGAGCGTGGCTGGTGGTTCGGAAAGAACGCTTCCCATGTCGATGGTATGGCTCAATGCTTTGAGAAACCCGAACATCCCTATCTGCTCAAGAATGTCTATCTCCAGTGCGCAAACAACTACATGGAGAATATCGGTATGGTAGTAAACAACCCTGTCAAGATGTACTGCAAAGTATATAAGCTGAACGAAATTCCTGAATATAAGGAAGTTGGCTGTGCTATGCTTCCCCTCGATCCCGGTGAGGTCATCGTTACTGGCGAGGCCACCGTTACACCCACCACCGGTGAGGCATTGAACGGCTTGATTACCTTCACGCTGAAGACTACGGATCCCGTGACAGGCTTGCCCTATGAGTATCATCCCACTATCGATTGTCCTATCATGATTGCGATCGAGGGTTATAACGATCCCGGTATCGAGGGCTATGGCGAGCTCGCTTACCTCAAGACAGGTATCTATGAGTATGAGATTGACGAGCAAGGTGACACCGTTAAGGATGAGGAAGGCAATCCCGTTCGTTTTTTCACTGGCGAGTATCAGTGGCGCGGTTTGAACAACTACTTTGGTCATGGTACGCAGACTATGAAGACCGGCCTCAGCATCTTCATCGGTGTGGATCAGCCCTACCTGGCTTTCGCTCATAATACCGAGGATCCCGAGTTCGTCTTCCCCGAGATATCGGCCAGTGAATACAATGATGGCGAGGTTCCAAACATTGAAATTGAATTCCGGTCGAGCTGTCCCAGTGCTGATGGAGAGTGGTCAATGACCTGCAAGGGTGAGGAATTGCCCGAATGGATTGATATTGAATTGATTGATGGAGATGATTCCGGCCAGTTCGATGATTTGGTCACAGCTGTCGTCACGGCTCAACCGCTCCCTCAGGGGGTGAGTTACCGTGAGGCGGTAGTGCGATTTGCTATCCCCGGAGATTATAAGGACTGTAAATTCGTGCAAGGACACTGGATTGGCCCAGTGACCTGTGATGTGAATGCTGATGGCGAGGTGAACATCACCGACGTGAATTGCTTAATCAAAGTCATCCTAGGCGGCAATGACAGTTATGAAGGCCGAGCCGACGTGAACCGTGACGACGAAATCAATATTGCCGACGTCAATCGGGTGATTGCCGAAATTCTTGGAGACAATTGAAGTGATAGATGGGCCTGAGGCCTTATCATCATGAATATAGCATGTGGGTGTGTCAATAATGGCATACCCTCTTGTTTTTCATGGTCATTACATTTTTTACTCCCCGAATGATTGTGGGTAAATAAATAATGTGTAAATTTGGGGGCAGAGAATGCTGAAACGCTTGAAAGGGAGTAAGCGACAACCAGATCAATAACTAAATTCAGGATTTATGGAAGAGGAAATGAAGAATGCCGAGCAGGCTGCCAATGAAATGAAGAACGAGGGTGCCAGCATCTTTGATCAGTTGAAGGGGATGCTTAACGACGCCACCAGTGGCGAGGGCAACGTCTTTGATAAACTCAAAGGACTGCTCGAGGGCAAAGAGGGTGATCCAAGTATTTTTGACAAAGCTAAAGAAATGTTCGATGGCAAGGAAGGTGAACCGGGAATGCTCGACCAACTCAAGGAAATGCTGGATAAGGGCACAACAGCTGCCGGTGAGATGAGCCAGGATTTCCTGGAGAAAGCTAAAGTGATATTTGAAGCTAAAGAAGGCGAACCCAGCCTGCTGGATAAAGCCAAAGAGATGTTTGACCAGGGTACTGCAGCCGCTGGCGAGATGATGGATAAGGCTAAGGACTTTGTGGAGCAGGGTACGGCAACTGCTAACGAGGTTGCTCAGGACTTGTCACAAAAGGCCAAAGAAGTTTTGGAACCCAAGGAGGGCGAACCCAGTGTACTGGATAAGGCCAAAGACGCACTTGACGATGCCTCCAAAGCAGCCGAGGGCGTCATGGACAAGGTTGATGACTTCCTGAAAAAGACCTTTGGCGGTCCTAAAGACGAGGGTCAGGCCTAATTCCCGCAGATTAGAAACGACGAATTACGCGAATTAAACGAATGGGCTTCCGCCCGTATTTCGTAAAATTCGCGTAATTCGTTGTTTGTTTTTGTCTTAGTCCAGGAAGCGCTTGTCCAGGTCGCCGTAGAATTCGATGCGGCGGTCGCGCAGGAAAGGCCACCAGCGACGCACCTGCTCGCTGCGCTCCATGTCGATGTCGATGACCTGCAGGTCCTCGCTGTCGTTGGGCGCGCGGTAGATGAGTTCGCCTTGCGGTCCGGCCACAAAACTGCTGCCCCAGAACTGGATGCCGTTGGTCTGGCCCGACGGGTCAGGCTCGTGTCCCACACGGTTCACGGTGATGACGGGCAGGCCGTTGGCCACGGCATGTCCGCGTTGAACGGTGGTCCAAGCCTCGCGCTGACGCTCCTGCTCGTCGGGCGTGTCGCTGCTCTCATAGCCGATGGCGGTGGGGTAGATGAGCATCTGTGCCCCGTGCATGGCCATCAGGCGTGCTCCCTCGGGATACCACTGGTCCCAGCATACCATCACGCCCAGTTTGCCCAGTGACGTCTCGATGGGTATGAAGCCCTGGTCGCCGGGTGTGAAATAGAATTTCTCGTAGTAGGCGGGGTCGTCGGGGATGTGCATCTTGCGGTACTGGCCCGCCACGCTGCCGTCGGTGTCATAGACCACTGCCGTGTTGTGGTACAGGCCAGTTGCGCGTTTCTCAAACAGTGAGGTCACCAGTACGATGCCGCACTCGCGTGCCACGACGGCATATTCCCGGGTCACGTCACCGGGAATCTCCACTGCGAGGTCAAAGTTGTCCACGCTTTCCACTTGACAGAAGTAAAGGGAGTCGTGCAGCTCGGGCAGGACAACGAGTTGTGCCCCCTGACTGGCCAGTTGTTTGATTTTGCTGATGAGTGATTGGCGGTTGGCCTTCACGTCACTGCTATTGCGTTGTTGAATAATTCCTACTTTCATTGTTCTTGTTGATTAGAGGTTTGACGGGAGAGGGAGCCTTGGGGAAGCTGCATGGTGGCGCAGTGCAGCGAGCCGTGCTGGCAGATGAGCGCTCGACAGTCGATGCCTACGACCTTGCGGCCATGAAATGCCTGACCGATGAGCTCACACGCCTTGACATCCTTTTCCGGTTGGCCATATATGGGCACCAGCACCTGATGATTGGTGACCAGGAAGTTGGCATAGGTTGCCGGCAATCGGGAAATCTCGTCATAGAGGGCATCGGGTAACGGCAGTTTGATCAGGTGGTAATGGTTGCCGTCCACGTCGGTGAACTGCTTGAGCTGCTCCTCCATCTTCATCAGTGGTTCAAAGTGTTCGTCCTCGGTGTCGTCACATCCCGTGTACAGGATAACTCCGCCAGGGGCAAACCGAGCCAGCGTGTCGATGTGGCCGTCGGTGTCGTCGCCAGTGAGTTCACCGTAATCAAGCCACAGCATCTTCAGGCATCCGAGCCGACGCAGCAATTCAGTTTCCAGTTGCTCGCGGGTGTATGTGTCGTTGCGGTTGGGGGCCGTTAGGCAGCAGGTCGTGGTCATGACTGTGCCGTTGCCGTCGGTCTCTATCGAGCCGCCTTCCAGCACCAGGTCTCGGTAATTGATTAGCGGTTGCTTGAAGATGTGCCGCTCGGCAAGGCGAGAGCTGACCAGGTTGTCGCAGTCGGCGGCGAACTTCATTCCCCAGGCGTTGAAGGTGAAGTCGGCTAGCTTCATGTTACCGCCGTCAGCAATGGTGATAGGGCCGTAGTCGCGCACCCAAGTGTCGTTGGTGGGCAGCTCAACGATTTCGATGCGCTGCCAGTCCACATCTGCTCCCAAGGCATCACGCACGTCCTCGGCGTCGGGTGCCACAATAACCAACCGTTCGTCATCGTTGAGGATGGCACGCGCCATTTCAACATAACAAGCCGTCACCTCGTTGAGCATGTATGCCCAGTCGGTGCCGGCGTGAGGCCATGCGATGAGTATGCCGTCTTGGCTATCCCATTCGGCCGCAAAAGCGCGGTTTCTCTTTGAAGGAAACATTTAGTCCTATGGTATTTGATAATAGTGTCTTTTGGAATGAATAACGGAAACCCTGATTAAATATTGTTGCCGAACTCCTGATAGTTGTCCCAGTAAGAGTCCTGGGACTCAATAATCTCGTTGATGAAGTCACGGTAACCGTCTTTCACATTGTATCCGCTCTCCTCACACCACACTGTGTATTCTTTCTCAAATTCCTCGTCCTCGCGGCGCATACGCTCGAATTCCTGATCAAGTTCAGGTGTGTTGCTGTAACGGTCGAGAAGCTCTCGCAGTATATCAGAAATATCGTTCATCTTCTTCTTCCTTAATTAGTTACAGGCGCTATTGGGGCGACCTGGTTGGTTGATACATGATTATTGGTTGATTGGATGTTCAAATATAATGCCATTTTTTGAATTGACCTATAAATAAAGAGTTAAAAATTGATATTATTATCGTAATCGGTTATACATCCTGTTACGACGGTGGATAAATGGCCCCATTTGGCGATTTTTCTCTTTTTTTCACGTGCAAATAAAAGTTGTACTTTGTCATATTATCTCGCAAACTTATACTAACTTTGCACCGTCACGGGCGACGCCCTTGCCGCCACGGGCATGTGTTCTATTTTTAAATTGTTATTGACTCTAACTTTCCTCTTTGTAAAGTGATGATGAGACGCTTGAAGTTTCTGGTGGCAGCGTGGATAATGCTCCTGCTTGCCGGATGTGCCAACGATGGTCTCGAGAAGATGATTCCTGCCGATGCCACTGGCGTCGTGTGCTTTGATGTGCCGGAAATCTTGAAGAAGGCCGGCATGATGGATGACGGACACATCACATTGCCCGAATCGCTCCAGCAAGTGATTGACGGCAATGATGTGTCACCGTTGTGCATCCTGCTCAGCGACTTGCCTCAACTGGGGCTGGACACGGGCAGCAAGGCTTATGCCTATTTCTCGACAAAGACTTTTGGACGCGTGGTGCTGGCATCGCTCGACGATGCTGCCAAGGCACGCAAGACGCTGGAATTGCGCGTCGGTGGCGATTTTGCCAAGGTCGAGGGCCTTGACTGCATGTATGTGGGCGACAATCTTTATGCCATCGATGGCAAGGTATTGCTCGTGGGCACTGTCAACAAGGTGATGGAGGTCTCTCGGGCAGCTAAAGCCGCCAAGGCCATCTTTGCCAAGACGGCCACCAGCATTGCCGACAAGAAGGATGTCAAGGACGTCCTGCACAACAAGGATGCCGCCATCAACGTGTGGATACAGGGCAAAGGCCTGAAGGCCATTCTTGGAAAGAGCGAGGTGTACCGTGAGCTGTCACGCAAGATGCCCCTCATCGAGATCTTTACCGAGAGTGATATCGATGCCGTGACCTGTAATGTCGAGTTGGATGATGAGTCGGTCGAGATGACTACCCGCATCCTTGCTGCCGATGGCAGCGAGTATGCTCAGCTCCTCAACACCACACTGGGAAAACCCAGCAACGACGTCCTCAAGGCGATGCCCAACTCAATGGATTATATCTTCACCATGAGCATTAAAGGTGATCAATTTGTGAAACTCAAGCAGATTCAGCAGCTGCTCACGATGTTTGGCAAAATACCCTATATCGGCCGTATCGATTTGGCCAGCATCCTGTCAACCGTTGACGGGCCGTTCTCGATTGGTCTGGCAAGGGATCCGCACCTCGAGGGCGAGTGGAACATGGTGGTTGCGGCACGTTCGACCGACCCGGAGGGTGTCGTTAAGCAGATCAGCACGTTTGCCAACGCCATGGGACAGGCACCGGAACTCTATGAAGGGGAATACATCTATCAGTATGATAACAAGATGATTCGCATTGGCGTCATCGACGGCATCCTTTACTTGAAGATGCTTGACTATGAGCAGACCGAGGGGTATGCCTATGAGATGAAACCCGTGCGTGAATTCTTTGGTGATGCATTGGTGGGACTTTTTGCCCAGACGCACAACGATAGCGTCAACGGCTACTTCGACTTCGCCTTGAAGGATATTTACAATGGAAAGGGACACTTCTACACCAACCAGAAGCGGGCGAATGCCACGCTGGAACTGTTGCGGTCGTTGTGTTCCATTAAGGTGGGGGATAACTTTGGCAATGAGGCCGATGAAGACAATCAGGATTTCTCCTCCTTTGTCTCGGGCGCTATCGACAAGCTGCAGCCCATGAATTGATTGCGGCCTGTCATAAAAAAACAAGTATCACGCTGGCTTGTGCGAAACCGTGTCGCTATGCCAGCGTGATACTTTTTGCGTTATAATGACCCTGAAGTCTTAGAACTTGTAATTCAGTCCAATGCCGATAACGCCTTGATCCACCTTGCGGATGATTGTGTGGCGGTACTCCAGGATTGCACCAAAGTGCTCATTGAAGTCATACTCTACACCAGCACCCACGTTGAGTCCTACGTGGTTTTCCTCGTCAGAACCAAATCCGGGAACTTTCACCTTGGTCATCGTGTAGTTAAGGCCAGCAAGAGGGTAGAAGTACAGTTGCTGGTTCCACAGGCCTAACAGGTAATGGGCATTCAGGTTCACGTCCCACCAGGTGGTGTGGTCGTGCTCAAAGAAATAGTTGAAGCCCACCTCGGCACGCAGCTGGTCGAGGATGCCGTACTGGAACTTGGCGCCAATGCCCAAGCTCTCAATCTCACTGCCATACAACAAATTGACACCTGCGGCGGTCTCGCCTTGATGCACCTGTGCCTGGCCTAAGCCCATGCCCAGCATGAGCGCGCATACTAAAGTCAAAATCTTTTTCATTTCTCGTTTGAGTTTGATTGTTTATTGATAAAAATGTATTGCCGCTAATAAAACACGTGGTAAAATTACAACCATATTTCTACATCTGCAAGTTTTTTGGCTTATTTTGACAATTTGATGGCGTAATAGGGCATGAACGCATAAAAAAAGCTGCCCTTGCGAGGCAGCCTGAAAAGTTTTGCTAGCATGATTTTTTAGCCCAAATAGGCCTTGAGCAATTTGCTCTTTTGGCCCTTAAGGCGGCGAATGGCTTTCTCTTTAATCTGACGGACGCGTTCGCGTGTCAGGTCAAATTTGGCGCCAATTTCTTCGAGCGTCATCTCCTGGCAGCCGATGCCAAAGAACATCTTAAGGATGTCCCTCTCGCGGGGGCTGAGCTGATCCAGCGCACGGTTCACCTCCTTGGCCAGCGACTCCTGGTTCAACGTGGAATCGGCCATGGGGGAATCGTTGTTGGGGAGAACGTCCAGCAGACTATTGTCCTCGCCTTCGACAAACGGGGCGTCAACCGACACATGGCGGCCTGACACCTTCATCGTGTCGCTGATCTTGTCAACGGGTATATCGAGACGGTCGGCCAACTCCTCGGCAGACGGGCGACGCTCGTGCTCCTGCTCAAATCGGGCTTGGGCCTTGCTGATCTTGTTGATCGAACCCACCTGGTTAAGAGGCAGTCGCACAATGCGAGCTTGTTCCGCAAGAGCTTGCAGGATCGATTGCCTGATCCACCAAACGGCATAGGAAATGAACTTGAAACCACGCGTCTCGTCGAACTTCTGCGCTGCCTTGATGAGGCCCAGATTACCCTCGTCGATCAAGTCGGGAAGACTCAATCCCTGGTTCTGATACTGCTTTGCGACTGAAACGACAAAACGCAAGTTGGCGCTGACAAGTTTGTCCAGTGCTGCTTGGTCGCCTTGGCGGATGCGCTGTGCCAACTCGACTTCCTCATCAACGGTGATGAGTTCCTTACGGCCTATTTCCTGCAGGTATTTGTCGAGTGACGCGCTCTCGCGGTTAGTAATGGATTTTGTGATTTTAAGTTGTCTCATCTAACTTGTGTAGAGTTTAAGCGTGCAAAGATACAACAATGATTTTAATCCTCCAAGCGATTTTTCCGGAAAAATGAAAAAATAATATATAATAGACTGTTTTTTCTCCGGTAACATGCCAGTATGTCCTTCTCCGACCCATTGTAGAGACGAAATACGGCCTTTTATTGACCTCGGTTAATGATGGTCTTCTTTAACAAATCCTGTGCCGTTTGTCTTTTGAACGGGTTGTGTGCGGCTATGGGCAGCCGCGGGATGGCTCAATTATGGTGGATAACGCAAATAGTGTGCCAAAACTCAATTCAGCACAATCATAGTGTCACTACATAAGTTTGGTATAGTGACATAAGGCCACCTAGCACAATCGAGTGCACCTGGTTTAACGAGTACGGGTTGCTAGACAACCCCTTGCTGTTGCGTGTCTTGACTTCGTCGGTTCTGTTTGACAGGATTCAAGGAAATGTTTAACGCCATCAGGTCCTATGATTTCATGATGAAACCATCATGCCCGCATGTTCGCTGATGATCAACTGCTCGACAATGCCTGCCAACGGCTTGTCTTGAGCGTCGGCTAACTCCTTGAGTTTAGTCTTGGTCTCTTCAGAGATCAAGATAGACAACTGAACTCGTTTTCCATAAATTCTGGGCCTTCCGGCTCCTGGTCTAGATCCTCCTCTCATAATGATCAATTCTTTATTAGGGGTTTGAAATGTTTTTGCAAATATAGTGCATTTTTTTGGAAATAGACCAAAAAAAGTAGGGAAAAATGCAAAATATGTTATAAAACACATTTTTGTGTTCAATTGTGAGGAGATAAAAAAGGCGGTGACAGTGATGATCTCACTGCCACCGTCGGGCTATGGAATGTTGCCTTGGTTGGCTATGTTCATTAATCCTCGTCGCTCAGGTCAACGGCGTAGTATACCTTCTTGCCGGTGGGGTAGAAGCCGGTGATGAACATCACCTTGTCGCTGTCGCTGCTGCGCATGATCTGGTTGTAGATGTTCTCCACGTCATCGCGCGAGTCAACGGGAATGTTGTTGATGTCGGTGATGATGAAGCCGTCGCGGATGCCGGCGTTCTTGAACTTGCCAGCCTTGATGCCTACCACCTTAAGACCCTTGCTGATGGCCAGGTCTTCCTTGTCCTCCTTGCTCAGCTCGGTGAAGGCGCAACCCAGCGACATGACGTCACTCTGCTTGGTCATCTTGGTGTTGCCCTGGTCGTTCTTGAAGGTGACGGTGGTGCGTTTGAGCTTGTTGTCGCGGTAGTACTCTACCTCGGCCTTGTCGCCCGGGCGCAGCTTGTTCATCTCTTCCTGCATCTCACCGCTGTCCTTGACGCGATTGCCGTTGAGTTTGATGATGACGTCGCCTTCCTGCAGACCTGCCTCCTTGGCGGCACCGCGGTCGGTGACCTTAGCGACATAGATGCCCTCGTTGGTGGCGGTGATCTTCTCTTCCTTGGCTTTCTCGGCGGTCAGCTCGGTGTACTGGATGCCCAGCACGGCGCGTTGTACGGTGCCGTATTGCTTGATGTCGGTGATGACCTTCTTGACGGTGTTGCTGGGAACGGCAAACGAGCAGCCGCTGTAGTTACCCGTCTGGGAGTAGATCATCGTGTTGATGCCGATGAGTTCACCGGCGGTGTTCACCAGGGCACCTCCCGAGTTGCCGGGGTTAACGGCTGCATCATGCTGGATGAAGGCCTTGATGCCGCCATTGTCGCTGGTGTTCATGCCACGTGCCTTGGCGCTGATGATGCCGGCAGTAACGGTCGAGTTGAAACCGAAGGGGTTGCCCACGGCGACGCACCACTGGCCGGGCTTGACGGCGTCACTGTTGCCAAAGGTGATTGCGTGCAGATCCTTGGCATTGATCTTGATCAGGGCGACGTCGGTCTTCTCGTCGGTACCCACCACGGTGGCGTTAAACTGGCGGTTGTCATTCAAGGTGACCTCCAGTTTCTCGGCGCCGTTGATCACGTGGTTGTTGGTGACGATGTAACCGTCAGCGCTGATGATAACACCCGAGCCCATGCCCGTGGGCTGAGGTTCGCTCTTCTGCTGCGGCTGTTGTTGGCGCTGACGCTGACCCTGTCCAAAGCCGGGGCCGAAGAAGAACTCAAACGGGTCAATGAAACCTCCCTGGTAATAGTTTTGTTGCGGGGTGGCATAGCTCTTGATGCTCACCACGCAGTTGATGGTGTTCTCGGCCACATCGGTGAAATCACGGCTCAAATCCACTGTCCGGGTTGCTGTCTGGACAAAGCCGTCGCTTGAGGGCTTGCTCTCCTTGTTCACCATGTAGGTGTCGGTGATGACACCCTTCTTCTGCAACTCGCTTGTTGCCATCATGGTCACGCCCGATCCCAGGATCGAGGCTGCCACGAGCATGATTGCTAATTTCAAATTCTTGTTCATGTGTCTCCTTTTTGTTAATTTATTGTCGTTTTTAAAATTTGCAAGTGTTAAATTTAACTTTTCAAATCGTGTGCCAAAAGTACAACGAAAAATGACAATAGCAATAGTTGTGCCATTGTTTTTAAAAATAATTAAATGATGAATGCGCTCTTTTTAATTAGTTTTACATTGAAGGCTTGCACGATAACAAATAATGACATTTTGACATACCGTAGCAGCAGGTTACAGCAAGGTGAACATGACATTCCTGGCGGTTAACCGTTTTTTGTTACCGTCAAGAGCAGATATTATATAGAAAGGAGTATAAGTTGAATTGGGTTATCCCAGTTTGTCGTCATAGTGTATCGCCGTGAGCAACTCGGCAAGGACATACATGCTGCCACCCACGTAGATGAGGTCACGCGGTGCGGCTGCCTTGCGGGCGGCCTCCAAGGCTTCGACCACATTTTCATAGGTGTTGCCCTTGAGGCGGTGCTGTGCGGCCAGTTTGCTCAAGTCTTCCACGGGCAATGCGCGTGATGTCTGGGCCTGCGTGAAATAATAGGTGGCGTTTTTAGGCAACAGTTTCAGGATGCCATTCACATCCTTGTCGGCCATGAATCCCATCACCATGTGCAGATTGTCGTATTCCTCAAATTTGAGTTGACGCATGGCTTGCGTCATGCCTGCCACATTGTGGGCCGATTCGGCAATGGTGAACGGCTTGTCGTCGATTCTCATCCATCGGCCCATCAGACCGGTCTTCTCGACAACATGGGCAAATCCCTCGTGGATGGCACTGTCCTTGATGCGGTAATTGAGGCTCTTGAGCAGATTCAGGGCCGTAAGCACAGTGTTGGCGTTCTCTACCTGGTAGTCACCGGTGAGTTCACAATCGACAGTGCCATAGTTGTTGGTCGTCAACCGCAGCACCCCGTCAACATGCTTGGCGCTGGTGACTTCGGGCTTGTCTTCGGCAAAACAGATATCGGCATACAGGCGCTTGGCCTCACGCGCAAACACGTCATGCACCACACCGGTGGCATGGCCGATGATCACGGGTTTGCCGTGCTTGATGATGCCGGCTTTCTCCAGGGCAATCTCATCAAGAGTGTTGCCTAGGAACTGCTGATGCTCTAGACCGATGTTGGTGATAATGCTCAGCTCGGGAGTGATGATGTTAGTGCTGTCCAGACGCCCTCCGAGGCCTGTTTCGATAACGGCAATGTTGACATTGCGCCAAGCAAAATAATCAAATGCCATGGTGGATGTCAGCTCGAAAAAAGAGGGTTCATGGCCTTCAAGGGGCTTCTTGCGGTAAGCGGCCACCCATCGCATCACATAGTTACGGCTGATTTTTTTCCCATTCACCCTGATGCGCTCCCTGAAGTCGATCATGTGGGGAGAGGTGAACAGTCCCACACGGTAGCCGCAAGCCTGCAGGCAGGATGCAAGCAAGTGTGCGGTCGAACCCTTGCCGTTGGTGCCGGCAATGTGGATTATGCGGTAATGGCGGTGGGGCTCATTGTACATTTTGTCCAGGGCAAGACTGGTCTCAAGTCCTGGCTTGTAGCCGGCAGCACCTTGTCGCTCAAATGCCGGACGCTGGTTGAACAGGTAATTCACTGTGTCCTCCCACATGCGGGCTAGTTCTTCTTTTCGTGCCATATCTATTTGCTGGTTCTCGCTTTTGGTGTCACTCGCGTGGCTAACATTTTATTATAAAAAAAACAGTATGGCTGTAAGCCGGGTTATGTGCCTGCCGTGATGGCAGGTGCCTGTCATTTATCTGTCCTGCGCATTGCTGCGCCGGTATAGCGTTCTACCCCCCGACAATGGACGAGCAGCCCTTAGATGCCGGTATACATGAACTTGCAACTCACAGGTAGTGCGGCACACTGTGTCGCCACAGTGCCCGGTGGGCTCTTACCCCGCCTTTTCACCCTTACCGCCACGTCACGCGTGACATAGCGGCGGTTGTTCTCTGTCACCTTAACCCTGAGGTCACCCCCAGCTTCCCGTTAAGAAATGTGATGCTCTGTGTTGCCCGGACTTTCCTCTCGCAACCATGATGTTAACGAGCGACAAGCCGCCATACTGCTTTGTTTTGTGGGCACAAAAGTACAATGATTTCCTCGTTGGTGCAACTTTTTGGGCCCTTTGGTCAAGATTTGACGGGGGAACGGCAATTTTAGGCGCTACTGTCCGTTATGATATTATATCATATAGAATTGAGGTTATGGAAGTTTTCAAACGGTTTTCACCCAGTGTGCTGATCGAGCGTTTTGGGCATGGCATCAGGCGTTTCCCTGTTGCTGTGCTGCTGCTCGTGTTCCTTACGGTTTACTTGATGTCCCTCATCAGCCACGATGAAGGTCCCGTCGGCGAGAAGTGGAACTTTTTCTTCATTTTTTTCCCTGCTACGGGGGCGTTGCTGGCCGTGTCGCTCCAGCTGCTCACCGAGGACTTCAAGCACCGGCTGACTGCCTTTGTCACCCAAGTGCTGGTGCTTGCGCTGTGGCTGGGCGTGTCGCTCTACTTGACGCAGTTTGAACGCTTCTCGATGCAGCAACTGGTGGGCGTGAGTGCCACAGTGGTGACGATGGTGCTGTCGCTGTTCCTGTTGTGTTTCTACCGCAAGGGTGACGATGTGCCCTTCTGGAACTTTGCCCAACGGCTGTTTGTCGCGATAACGGCAGGCGTTGTGGTGGGTGGCATCCTTACGCTGGGTATCATCCTGTTTGTGCAGTCGCTGGACTGGCTGTTTGGCATGGAGGTTAATGGGTGGTTCCTCTACATTCCCACCTTCTGCATGGTGCTGTTGGCGCCGCTGCTGGCGATGAGCCAGATTCCCGAGGGAGAGCAGAAGCACATCCGCCGCATAGCTCCCTATACGGGTTTCATCAAAGGCGTGTCGCAGTACCTGTTTATCCCCTTGTTGCTGTTGTACATAGCCACGCTCTACGTATATGCCGCCAAGATCCTGATCACCTGGCAACTGCCTGTGGGTTGGGTATGCTACCTGGTATCGGCAAGTATGCTGGGCATGGTAATCTTGATCTTTATCACTTTTCCGTTGCAGTACGAGCAGGGTAACTCTTTTTTCAAGAGGCTGATGCGCTGCCTGCCGTTGGCGATGCTGCCGCTGCTGGTGTTGATGTCGGTCGCTATCGGTCGCCGATTGAGTGACTACGGTATCACGGTGAGCCGCCTCTATGTGGTGGTGTTCAACCTGTGGTGCTATGCGGTGTGCATCGGTCTGCTGTTGTGCCGCAACCGCCGCATCTGGTGGGTGCCTGCCTCGTTTGCCGTTGTGCTGCTGCTCATCTCGGTGGGGCCATGGAGCATCCCAAACGTGACCGAGCACAGGCTGCAGGCCGAGGTGCGTGAGGCCTTTGCCTCGTCGGGGGTCAAGAAACTGCCGCTCACGGGCACGCAATATGAAAAATGGCTCAAAACCGCCGACGAGAAACTCGTCCGTTCAGTTGATTCTAAACTCTTTTACCTGCAGACCGACTACGGCTATGAGAGCACTAATGCCCTAGTGGAGGATGATGCCATTGTCGGTTCTATGGATAGGATTCAAGTGGACAGGGATAACAATATCATAGTGGAAGGACATGACATGCGTTTTTATAATCATGAGGATAACCTGATGACTCATGTGAAAGTTCCACAGGGCTATACGCACATGGAATGTGTTGATAACGTCATGTTTGTTGATCAGCAAGACAATCAACTTATCTTTGAGGCGTCCATTAGTCTTAATGGTGAGGAAAAGAATTACCGTTTTGAGGCATCGCTCAACCAGTTTGTCAAGCGGGATCATGACCGCAATAATGGAGAGCTTGTCGAGCCTTTGATCCTTGACAATGGCAGCGCTGCATTAGTAGTCGATTACTTCACTCTATCTATCCACGACAACACTGTGGTTAATCCCAGTGTTTCTGGCATCTTGTTCACCAAGTAGCACTGTTGAAACGATTTCCGGCCAAGGCTCGTGAAAAGTTACGGTTGTTGATAACTTTTTTCGGGCCTTTGTTGTGTGTATATGGCGGCTTGGCAGTACTTTTGTACCATAAATAATTAATGTGTGCAAATGAACCGTTTTTTCTCACTTTTTTTGATGGCCTTTACGGCCTTTTTCGTATTACAGGCTGCCGAGGTGACCTTTGATTTCTCGAGTGCCCAAGGTATTGCTGCAATGGGTTATGTTGTGCCCGATCAGGGTGCTGGCACCAATCTGACTGTGGCTGGTCCAGTGACCGTGAGCGGCGTGACACTGTCGGCGACCGACGGCGCAACACCTACGCGCATCTGGAACTCCCAGGACAAATATTCGTTACGCATCTATGTGGACGGCACCATCACGCTGACGGTTGCCGAGGGTAGCATCACGGGTGTGACAGTCAATGCCGCTAACACCGCTAATTTTGATCTGCTGTCCGATGTAGGCGACTACAGCGCCGCTGACGGTGTGGGTACTTGGACGGGCAACGCCTCGTCGGTGACTTTCACTCACTACGGTACCAAGAACGCCCAGGTGGCGAGCCTTGTGGTTACCACCAGCGAGGGCACCGTTATCCCTGACCCCGATGACCCCATCGACCCGAACATCACCAAGTTGGATTCTATCCAGAATCTGGCATCATTGGAGGACGGCACCGAGTTCCAGTTCACCAGCGAAGTGTATGTCAATTACCAGTGGAACGACTACCTGTGGGTCATGCAGCTCGCCCAGGATGGTGAGGCTTATGCAGGACTGATTTATGGCAACCCGGGCAAGGAGTATCAACTGGGTGCTGTGATTCCCGCTGGCTGGACGGGCAAGAAGTCGACTTACAAAGGTCTGGTCGAAGTCATTGAACCCGCCCATTTCGCCAATGCCAAAACCATTCTCGAATGGGATATGTACTCGGCATTTGACTGTACGGGTGGCTTGAGCGAAATCGCTGACCCTGAAAATGGCTGGCAGAACTATAAAGTCTTCCTGGATGGCGTTAAGCTGAGCGATATTGACAACCGTGGCAATTTCACCATCACCAGTGTGGAAGCCGATGAGAGCGGTAACATGATTGAAGCCACGATGCCCGGCTTTAACAAGTTCGGCATCGACTATCCCGAGGTGGATCCCTCAGAAATCTACGGCATCGAGGGCATGCTGACCATCTATAATGGCGTTATCGAGATGTATCCCATCACTATCACCAATGACCCGGGCGCAAAGCTGTGGAAGGTGCTGTATGAGGGTGAGGACGGCACTCAGTACAAGGTCAGTGACACGCTTTATGTCGCTGCAGCCGTCGAGGCCAGCAAACTGGTTTTTGTGACCGACAATGTGGATAGAATCTACTACGATACCTATGCCGAATGGGGTTATGCCGAGTGGATGGATTGGTATCCCGACTGGATTGCTCTGGATTGCGCTGGTGACGAGGATTTGTTTAATGTGCTTGCCCATGCCGATGCGCTCACGCCTTGCACTGTTAAGGGGGTGCTCCATGACAGCATGACTAACCCGCGTCTTGTTCTCAATAGCGAGCCTGCCGCGCTCGAAGACGTTGAACTGCCCATGCTGACGCTGTTCCAGTATAACCTGAGCGAGGATTACATCGCCGCTCTGGGCCACGAGGTGGGACGTGCCGATGGCTACTTCTTCTTCAAGGACGGCGTACCCTGTCTGTGCAGTGAACTGGATACCGTTGTGGTGAAGCTTGACTTCGACTTTGCGCCTGAGCTTGAGGCCCAGATGGCTGAAAAAGAGGGCTGCAACTACAGTCTGCTGTGTGTCTTCACTCTTAATGAGCCTTGGGAGGAAAATGCTTATGCTCCGATGCGCCGCATCCATACCACCGACGAGGATTACTACACCAACTACACGATCCATCCCCTTGCAGTTCTCTCGTGTACCGCTGTTGATGAGATCGAGGCTGGCAAGCAGGTGGTTGACGTGAAGTATGTGAGCCCTGCAGGTGTGGTGAGCAAGATGCCGCAAGACGGTGTCAACATTGTTGTGAAGACCCACAACGACGGTTCCCGTACCACAACCAAGAGGCTGAACTAGTGTATGCTCGTGCTGATCGCAGTTTAGAGTTTAGAGCTTAAAGGGAGGGTGTGTCATAATTCAGTTATGCCCACCCTCTTACATTATTAATTATTAATTATAGACAACAATATTTGTATAAAACTATTAATGAAACACAAAAGCATTCAAAAATTTTGTCAACAAAGAAATTAACATGAATTTCGTACACTTTCTTGTTATATTTTTCATTCAAATGTTTATAAACGTTATCACTATCTATAGAATTTATACATGAAAAAAATCTTAATTCTAATATTTGTGTTGATGATCAGTTTCATCAATGCAATGGCTCAGAACGGACAGACATTTTCTGGGACAGTGCTAGACGACCATGACGAACCCCTCATGGGAGTTAGCGTCCATGTTAAGGGAACTTCTACGGCTTCAATGACTGATGCCAATGGTCGCTTTTCCATCAAGTGTTCTCCAGGAGCAACGCTTACATTTGACTACATTGGTTTTCTTTCACAGGAGCATGACGTGGAGGGTAAAACATCTATCGTGGTTCGCATGAGTGAATCTCCTCATGATCTGAACGAGGTAATCGTTGTCGCTTATGGCACTGCCAAGAAAAGCAGTTACAGCGGATCTGCCAGTATGGTAGGCCAAAATGCGCTCAAGGACATCCCCATCACCACTTTTGAGAATGCGCTCAATGGACGCGTTGCAGGCCTCCAGGTCTCCAACAGTAGCGGCCAGGCTGGTTCGGCTCCAAGCATCCGCATCCGCGGTATCGGGTCAATGAACGCGAGCAATGAGCCCCTTTATGTCATCGATGGTGTGCCCGTTACCAGCGGTGACGTTGGACAAATG
>CACYAW010000072.1 GCA_902772455.1 uncultured Bacteroidales bacterium | reverse complement strand
AAATTAGTAATTTCTCGTGATCTGTCCTTCGTTCATCGTACTTCATTTTAGTCCTAAATTATGTTGACATTTTTGTCAACCTATTTCAGGACAAGACACTGCGGGGCTAATGCGAATTTTACGAATTTTTCTAATTTATTATATTCGCTAAATCAGTTTTATTCGCGAAATTCGCATTAAAAAGAAAGGAAGATAATAAGTACAATAAATACAAAATACTGATTCACAATAAATTGTATTAAATACACTTATTGTCTTCTTTTTCTAGGGTTGTTTTTTTAGGTGGTAGGTGTAGATGATGCCGTCGGCGTTGGTCTTGGTGAAGATGACGTCACTTGACGAGGTGGTGGTGACGGTGAAGTCGTTGTGAGCCTCCAGGCCTGGCATAGAGATGTAATAGACGACTGGGTCGGGGAAACTGACGGTCATCTTGCCGCCGTCGTTTTCTTCCCAGGTGCCGAAACTCTCGACCAGCTGCTCGTGGCCATAGACCCGCGATACCCTGAAGACCTTGCTCTGGAACTGGAAGAAATTATCGCCCTCGACATCGGTGGGCGCGCCGCCAGCAGTGATCTGCTCGACGTGCCAGGTGCCGAACCACATGCCGATGTCGCCGTGGTTGCGGGTGCAGGAGGCCATCAGCAACACAACGGCTAGAGATCTCATATATAATAGTGTCTTTTTCATCACTTCCTGAAGTTTAAGTTGCCACTATAAGTAATGCCCAGCAAGCCGCCCCAGTTGTTGCCGTAGAGACTGCCGCGGTCCATGGCAAGCTGGCCGCTGAATTGCCAATTAAACCAATAGCGATAACGGACCTCGAGCGCCATCGAGAAATCATCGACGCTGCCAGCACGGGGGATGATGGGGGTGCCCCACGCCTTGCGGTAGGAACCCATCAGCGTGTAGCCCCAAGAGTAATTCAACTGGCCCTTGACGGCGGCATGGAAGCCACGCATCACGTTGTCGCGGTAGCGCATGTAGCCGTCCAAGTTGTATAGCGGTGACTTGACAAACGGCGAACCGATGGACATGCCGCGGTTCTGGTAGCCGTTGTAGATGTAGTTGTTGTAATAGTCGTCGGCACCCGAGGAGTGGCTGGTAATGGGCGTGCCGAGATGGTCGTTGGGCGTCCAGTGGACGGGTCCGCTCTGGTTGGTGAAGTCAATATATTCGATGACGGCGCCCGAAATCAGTGACAGTTGATTGTCGTTGTGGTATTCCAGGCCCCACAGGCCGTCAAAGCCGTTCATCTTGCCTATGCCCGAGCCGTCTTCCCACAGCCACTGGGTGTAGGCGCGCAAGTGTTGGAATTCATTCAAGTTGTACTGCAGCGCGATGTCCCAGGTCCCCAGGTGGTTGCCCTCGACGAACGAGTCGCCCTGGGCATTGCCTCCACTGCCGGCGATGAAGGTGCGGAAGAAAGCTTTGGCGTCGGCATCCATCTTGACGGTGTAATCAAGTTGACCATCCTTGTAGTATTTGGCCGTACCGCCGAACTGGCAAGCCGACTGGGCGCCGATGGTGAAGACGACGGGCTGATTGGGATTGGTGCGGAAGTGCAGACTCTTGTAATGCAGCCAGATGCCCGTGGTGATAGAATGGTTATAGTAGTTGTAGTGGTTCTCGAGCCACTTGTCGTCCAGCTGGCGGAAGTAGCCAAATTCACCTTGGAGTTGAACCCATCCCTTGGTGAACGGGATGTTCTGGAAGTCGATGAAACCGGCACGCAGTCCCACTGGCGGGCGGGCATTGTTGCTCCACACGAGGTCGCCGCTACTCAACTGCTCATTGACGATGGGCGACGCCTTGTACTTTTGCCCTGCCACGGCAAAGATGCTGCGGTACTTGGCCTCGGCATAGGCCTGTTGAATCCACGCCCGTGCGGGGTGCTGTTTTTGGACCTCGAACTGGCCATTGTCCGCATAGCGCTGATAGCCAGCACTTGAAGAATAACCACCCCAAACTTCAAGCCCCGCGCCCCACGAGAAGCGCTCAGCATGACTGAGCAAGTGCCTCGCATTGGCAGCCACCAACGCATCATATTGTTGGGTAACGGTTCCGCCATTATTGGAAGAGATGTAGTAAGGCGCCAGCTCGGTATTGCCGGCATTCATGACAATGGCAACGTCATATTCCACCATGTCGGGGACAGGAATAGTGTCTCCTGCCGCAGTCATGGCGCAACACAGCGTCAAAACGATGAGAGATGCTGTTGATAGGATATTTTTCATGATGCTAACGGGATTACCGTTCGATGTTAGCCAGATAGGAGTCGATGTGACGGCGCTTTTTCTCGTCGGCAATCTCATCGAGGTTGATGAGGATGCCCGTCTCCTCGACGTTACCGAACTCACGGTTGATGGCGGTGCCCAGCAGGAGCATCTTGGGCGACAGGCCCATGTAAGCGTTAACCAGCGGCGGGATGTTGATGCCATGATTGCGGATGAAGGTGTTCAAGCGCTTGTAGTCCTCGCGGAAGTCATTGCCCACAAAGTGCGCCACCAGTTCGGGGTCGTCGTTGCGGGTGTCGGGCAGCGGGTCGATGGGTACCACCAAGCCTTCCTTGTCCTCGAAGTAGAGGTTGAGGAAGCACAACAGCATGTCGCGGCAGTCGCGCACATAGCTGGGGTACATCGTCATCTTGCCGAACATGTACTTGACCTGCGGATAGACGATGGTCAAGGCGCCCAGGCCGTCCCAGAGGTTGTCGAGCGCGAACAGCGCCCTGACGCCCTCGCGCGTCGATTGGTACTCGGGACGCACAAACGAACGGCCCAGCTCGATGGTCACCGGCAGGATCTCGTCCAGGAAACGCCTGCTGAAGTTGAACAGATGCCCTGTGGCGATGCGCGGCACGTTGCCCTCCACCTTCACGTCCCAGCCGCCGATAAAGCGGTAAGCCCCGATGATTTCCCGTTTGTCGGGGTTCCATACCAATAGCTGCTGGCACGGCGGGTCCATCAGGTCGAACTCGTCAATGTCACAAGCCTTGCCGGTGCCGCCGCCAGCGGCCCGGAAGGTTATCTCGCGCAGTCGCCCGATTTCGCGCATCGTGTTGGGCGCATTGTGTGCATTGACGACATAGATGTCATTGTCGGCCTTGTTGGTGTGACGCAGCAGGCGATCGGGAGTGAGCTCCTGCTCAATCAGGTGGACGGGAATGGGATCAATAATCGGTTCCATAGGGCAATTTATCGGTTTGAGGGCGTTGGTGCCATATTGATAACGATATCACGCAGGCGGGCAGCTTCACGCTTGGGAGCACGGGCGTCGAGCGAGTCCCAAGCGATGGGCTCACCGATGAAGACCCGTAAAGTTGCTCCACACTGTTTGATCATCTCCTTGGGCAAGAAGATGAGTTCTATATTGAACTTGATGCCCAACTTCTTGCGCCACTTGGCAAAACGGTAGAAAAAGCGCGAGTTGTGGGCGTCGAAATGGATGGGCACGATGTCACGCTGATAGTTCACGGCATGAACCACAGCAGCCTTCTGCCACGGCAGGTCGGCGATGGTGCCATCGGGCTGCATGCGTGAGCACAGACCGGCAGGGAAGGTGATGAACTGGGCATCGCTCTTGAGGGTCTCCTCGATTTGAGTGGCCGCAGCACGCGACTGACTGCCGTACTTGTTCACGGGCAGGAACACGCCGCGCAGGGGCTCCACGGCCATGAGCAGGTCATTGACCAGAAACTTGATATTCTTGTCATAGCGGTTGCCCAACAGCGAGATGAGCGCCAAGCCGTCGAGACCGCCCAACGGATGGTTGGACACGAACATGAACCGGCCCTCGGGCAGCTGCTCCAGTCCCGTGGACTCGACGGTGATGTCCATCTCGTTGAGCGCAGCGGTTGCAGCATCCACGCTGTTCTTGCCGGCCATCTTGACGAGGATGGCGTTAAGGCGGTCCTGGCAGATGGTGCGTTCGAGCCACCGCACGGCAAAGCGCGGGATATAGCGGTAGTGCTTCGGGAGCCTCTCCCGCAGCACCTTATCGACATCTATTCTCATAGGTTCACCGCTCATAAATCCAGATTCAAAACCGCTTTAAACATACAAAGTTAGTG
Source organism: uncultured Bacteroidales bacterium (assembly GCA_902772455.1). Classification (GTDB taxonomy): domain Bacteria; phylum Bacteroidota; class Bacteroidia; order Bacteroidales; family Muribaculaceae; genus Sodaliphilus. The sequence goes on along the minus strand of CACYAW010000072.1, from coordinate 13,150 downwards.
CAAGACTCGGGAAAATCAAAAAAATATCCATTTTTTTTGATTTCTCGATATTCAAGAAAGCCCTTCCAGCAGCCAAAGTTGGACTTTTTTCCCGAAAATGAATGGTAAAAACACAAAAATTTGTGCATGATATGAAAAAGATATACTTTTGTCCTGTTAACAAACCAATTTTTGGCACCAACGAACATACACACATGATCAACCGAAAGTCAACACCCAGACTGCTGTTGCTTCTCGCCGAGGTTATCGCACTGGCTATCCTCGCCGTGGGAGCGGTGTCTCATTTCGGTATGGCTGATGGAGCCCGTATCACTGTTGCCTACTCTGCAGCCTATCTCATTCCCCGGATAGTGCTCACCCGTGCCAAAGGCTCTTCCACACCAGCGCTTGTACTGCTGCTAATGGTGGCGGCATTAATGATATACATTGATTTCCACAAGTTGGGCATGTGGACTCTATTTGACGGTTATTCCCTCGAGGAGCCCAATGTCCAAGGCGACGGACGCATCTACTACAAGTGGGCGCTCAACAAGTATGACGGACGAGTCAAGCCTCAAAACGTCATCTATCCGGGTTACCCAATGATCATTCTGGCCTGGTGGAAGCTGTTTGGCGTGAATGTCATATGGCCTCAAGCCATGAACCTGATGTGCACACTCATGGGTATCGTGTTAACAGGCATGACGACGCGCCGCTTACTGGCCCATCGAGTCACGACTTCGCCCCAAGCGTTAGTTATCAGCGGTATGGCCCTCACCTGCCTGCTGACTTATTTCCTCATCATGGGTACCATGATCATTAAAGAGGGTACTGTTATCCTGGCAATATCGATGGTCAGCTACGTCTTGGCATCGATGACAACCAAAGAAGGATGCCACAGCCAAGTGCGCAATATGCTCTTGATGATTGTGGCATGCATCTTATTGGCCATGGTGCGCACGACCTATCTGTACTTTGTCGCCATGGGCGTCATCATCACAGCATTGCCACACTGGCGCCGCGATTGGCCGATCAGATCATCAATGTTGGCTATTATTGTGTTATCATTGATATTGGGTGCGATGCTGTCCACCCACCATTTTGACCGCCATGTCGAGGTGGCAGGTGGAGGATGGAACATGCAGCGGTTCTATGTGGAATCTGAGTCGCAGCAATTCTATCATGACCTGCTTGATTACTATTTCCTACGCCCATTCTGGTACAAAGCGTTGATGTTGCCGTTGACGATGTCGGTCCAATTCATCATACCCTTCCCTTGGACCTATTATGAAAACTCCACATTCATCAACCTGTTCTCGCGAATGACTTACGGCTGGTACCTGGTAGGCGGCACGGCATTGTTCTATTATCCCATGATGTCGTGGCGGCGTGGCAAGGACAACATGGGCGCATGGCCGTGGTGGGCAGCGCTATCGTTTGCTGCCATCGCATGGGTCATGGCGGGATCGGTGGCACGTTATGTGACCCCCATACAACCGCTTTTTGTCCCCGTTGCCGTGTTTGTGTTGTGCCGCCTGCGTGAGGGTCGCCTACGCAAAGCCTTTACCATTTGGAGCATCTGTTTCGTCCTACTTGTCGCTATCACACTACTGTTCTGCCTGGAAATCCAGCAAGCCGCTATATCCAAGTGGCTCCACACCCGTTCGCTCGTCCACTACCTTAAAGGAATACCCTATTAGTTAGGAGTTAGAAGTTAGAAGTTAGGAGTTAGGAGTTAGCCTGCTTAAATAGCATCCTTAATGGTGGTTTTCTCTTTAACCCTCTACACAACAAGCCCTGGCGCTAAGCCCTAAACTTTAAACTGCCAACAGCGCTCGCATATAAGCATTTGTCGGTTTTTTTTGCCCCTTTGTCGGTTGCTGAGGGGGTCTCATCGGTTTTGATAGTCATAGGCTTAAACCTTGATTTCGGCTACAGGTCTAAGAGTCAAGAAACGATAACTCATTAAAAACTTGACTACAATGAAAAAGACTTTACTACTCAGCCTGCTTTGCATGATCCTCGCTTTACCGGCGATGGCACAACCTGGCTACCGATATGGATACAATCCCCGCGTGCAAACCGTGGGACGTCACGGCAACGAGTATGTTGCATGGCACCGCTACTACTTTGGCCTGAGGGTCGGCCTGAATGCTTCTCACGTGAGTAGCAACAGCCCCCAGCTTGACGGCAGCAGCGTGAAGAGCGGACTGAACATCGGCTTTGCCGCAGGCACCCAGCTCACCTATCGCGCACCGTTGTTCATCGAGAGCGGACTGTACTACAGCCAGAAGGGTGGCAAGAGCGGCTCTGGTGGCGACAAATTCACCTATGACCTGAACTACCTGGAAATTCCCGTAATCATCAAGTACAAGCACTTTGTGGGAAACCAGACGAGCATCCAGCCCTATGCGGGCGCCTACCTGGGAGTGGGCACCGACGGCAGCATCAAGAACTATGGCACACGCACGGCTTTCAGCTCGTTTGATGACGGATATTTCCAGCGCTGTGACGGAGGACTCAAGATTGGCTGTGGCGTAGGGTTCAATATGCTCTACCTGGATGCAAGCTATGACATCGGCCTGGCCAACATCGGACAAGACAACTTTGACGACACACACAATGGTTGTTTCACTATCAATTTAGGTGTGAATTTCTAATAAAAACGTGATTTCTGGGTGGCGCGCGCCACTTCCTCACACCGGTGGTGCGCGCATTTTTTCACTCGAAACGCAAGAAAAATGACATAAGTTATTTATCTTTGCAAAATAAAAAGCCAAATAATAACCCATTTAATACATTACAGCTATGAAAAAGATCTACTTCTACATGATGACTGCGATCATGGCTCTCACGATGGCATCTTGCAGTGACTGGGATACTCCTTACTACGTTGATGATATCGTTGGCAGTTGGGTTTCGGAATACGGGCGTGACGCATATGGCGACTACGATTTATATGGCTACGATGTCGTACGCTACGATTTCTACGGCAACCACACGGGTCGTTACACCTACTATGAGGGCTACATTCTGTATTATGTGGACTTCGACTGGGACATCCGTGGCAATGTTCTTCACATCAGATACTATGATGGACAGTACGAGAGCGTTTATTACGGGTTCGACAACTACGGTTACCTGGTTCTCTCACACGACAGCCGCTTCTACTACTACGTAGCCTACAGTCCCAGCGGATTTTACTACGCTCCCGCCAAGACTGAGGAAGAAGGCGCTGCAGCTGTGACCAGTGAACAGGCCGTCAAACTCGAATCCAACGCCAGTATCAAAACCGAGTCACGCGCCGTCAAAGCCCGTGCCGAGGAATAAATCCGACACAAACATAATAGATAGATGACAGTGAGTCCTGGAAGTGAAATCTCCGGGACTCACGTTATTTACGGCAGATTACGCTAATTGAACGAATCTGGTTTCATCAACAGGTGCTGGGCATTGGTGGTGGCTGCTTTTGTGACTTCGTCGATGGTAAGGTGAAGGGTTTGGGCCACTTGCGAGGCGACGTCTGTGATGGTAACGTCGCTGTCATCGGTCTCGATGAGCAGGCGGTCCAGAGGGGTGGCGAGCAGGGCGGCAGGGTTGAAGCGGGAGCCGTAGGAGAGATAGCAGCCTGCGTCCAGCAGGGTGCGGGCGACATGGGCGTTGCCCCGCATGCCGTGGATAATGAGGGTGACATCGCTGAGGCCTGCCTTGCGGCGAGCATCGAGCATGTGCTGGGTGGCCCTGACGTTGTGCGCCACCACGGGTTTTCCCAGTTCGTGCGCCAGTTGCAGGTGGCGGACGAATACCGAGGCTTGGATATCAAGGGATGCTCCGCGGAGGGTGTCCATGCCGGTCTCGCCGACGGCAAGCACCTGGGGGTGGCAGGCGCACTGTTCCAGCAGTCCGAAGTCGGCAACGGTTAGTTCGTCCACATCTTCCCATGGATGAAAGCCCACCGAGTACCACTTGCCCGGCTGCGGGTCAAAGCGGCGCGGGTCAGTAGAGATCAGCGCGGCGACGGCATCAGGACGATGGGTGTGGATGTCGAGGATGTCGATCATGGCACAGGGTCATAGCCGCTGCCGCCCCAAGGGTTGCAACGCAGGATGCGCCACACGGCCAGCGCCAGTCCCTTGAAGGGGCCGTGCTTGCTTATCGCTTGGATGGCATACTGGCTGCAGGTGGGGGTGAAACGGCAGGTGGCGGGCTTGAGCGGTGAGATATAACGCTGATAGAAACGGATGGGCTGGATGAGCAGCCAACCGATGCCCCGCAATACCGCACGGCCTAAATCCTGTATTTTATCGAGAATGCTCATCTCACGGTTCCCGGTTGACAGGTGGTTTCTCGGCACTGGCGGCTAAGGCGATGCGGGAGAGCAAAGACCTCATTTTCTCGTCGATGACGCTATAGGGAGCAGGGTTGCTGTCCAGATAGACAAAAGCGATGTCCACGCCCCACCCTGCCTGCTCAAGAGGTCCCTGCAGCAGCTCGCGGCGGTTCAGGCGATAAGCCTCACGCACACGGCGTCGCAAAGTGACACGCCCGACGGCCTTGCGGATGCGTTTCTTGGGAATGGAAATTAGGAACTGCACGGGATGCTCGCCACGTGGGCGCAGCCGATAGGCCGCACGCAAGGGGAACGCCATCAGCGACTTGCCGTCGCTGAAGAGCCTATCCACCGCCATTCGGCTACACAGTTTCTCCTCTTTTTTCAGTTTGTAATCCATTCAGGATGCGAAATTATAAAAAAAATGGGCACGCTCCATGAGCGTACCCCATTTTTTGTTCTCTTGTCCCTTGTTGAGACGGTTTATTTCTTGGCTTCGGCCTTGGCCTTGCGAGTAGCGGCAGCTTTCTTAGCAGCGGCCGAACGTTTTGCGGCAGCGGCAGCTTCGGCGTCGGCCTTCGCCTTACGGGTGGCAGCAGCCTTCTTGGCTGCGGCCGAACGCTTGGCAGCGGCATCGTCCACGGCATCATCATCGGCCTTGGCCTTGCTAGTGGTGGCCTTCTTGGCTGCCTCGCGTGAAGCCTTGCGCTCCTGCTTCTCTTCTTCGGCCTTTACCTTTTTGAGGTACTGGTCGATAGCGCCAGCCATCGAAGGAGCCTCGGGGGTAACGGTAACGTCCACCTTGATTCCGGCCTTCTCGGCGGCTTCGAGGGTGGTCTGTCCCATGGCAGCAATCACGACATTGCGCTCCTTATAGTCAGGGAAATTGGTCGTGTAAGACTTGATGCCAGCAGGAGTGAAGAACACCAGCATGTCATAGTCCAGTTTCTCACCAGGCTTGAAGTCGTTGCTCACCGTGCGGTACATCACAGCCTTGACATACTTCACCTTGTTATTGTCCAGGACAACGGCCTTGTCGTTATGCACGTCGCTCACGGGCATGAGGTAGGTCTCCTTGTGATGCTTAGCGATGATGGGGATCAGGTCCTCCATCAGTCCGGTCTCGCTATAGAAAATCTTGCGCTTGCGGTAGATGACATACTTTTGCAGATAGTGCGCAATGGTCTCGCTGACACAAAAATATTTCAACGTGTCGGGAACATTGTAGCGCAGTTCCTTGCACAGGCGGAAGAAATGATCAATAGCCGTGCGCGCGGTGAGAATAATGGCCGAATAGTCGGGCACATTGATTTTGGACTGCCTAAATTCCCGGGAAGTGAGTCCTTCCACTTTAATGAATGGCCTGAAAACAACCTCTACGCCATATTTTTTCTCCAAGTCAAAGTAAGGAGACTTTTCAGACGTCGGTTTTGGTTGAGAAACCAGAATCTTCTTAATGCTCATTTAGATATAAATCGACTGTTAAATACCACTAATCCAATACGTTAGCCCCGTTACAAGAACTAAGGGTACGATTTCGACGGCGCAAAGGTACAACAAAAAATATACAATCGATGACAAATTGCCATAAAAAATTCTAAAGCCCTTGAATATAAAAATGAGTCGTGCTACCAAATACAGTGATGCCGCAATCGACAACAGCATTTTGCCATGCGCCGGATAAAGCATTAAAAGCACCAGCACCGGCAGCAAGGTCAGTCCCAAGAACGACTGCGATGCCTTGAAGCCGTCGATCCACAGCCGGGAGCCCACGGCATCCAAGAAAGTGTAGCCCAACACTTTATAGACCATCCACTGCACAACATAGAAGGCCAATGCCAACCCACTATAGGCAGCCACATGAGCGAATACCCCCTGCTGCAGCGATGGAGCTAGAGCAGGCCACATCAACTGAACCGCAAAATAGATGAGGAACCCCTCGATAATGCAAGTGTTGGCAATGAGGGCAGCCTGAATGCTGGTCTCGTTCACCGTGTGATCCTCAAACAAGTTTTCACGGCGACGAATCGAGAACATGTAATGGAAAAAGTTCTCTATATACTTGTAGCCCTTGTGGTAGCTCAGCGCCACTGCCAGCAGGCCAGCCAGCAACAAAGCCATCGACGGGGTATCGTGCAACGGCGAGCGCGCAAAGTGAAGGGCTTCGCCCCCGGCAGGCACTTCCATCACGGGCATGTCCTTCATGCACTCCAGCACCGAATCGCCAGCTTCGGGCACAGGAAAACCATCCTGATACTGGGGAGTATAATAGGGCTCCACGGTATCGGTGGGATGAACGGCTGCTGTTGGTGCAGTAGTGGGCATGGCAGGATATAGCGTCAATACTTGGACTCAAACTCAACAGATTCACTCGACTGAAGCAGGGCAACTGCTTGGGCTGGCGTATCGGCGACCTGCCACAGGCGCGCGTGGGAGGTTTTCATGAAACCTTCGCTAATGGCGTGATTGAGCAAGGTCAACAGGGAATCATAATAGCCCAACGTGTTCAGGATGATGACGGGAACCTTGACCAGTCCCAACTGACGCCACGTGAGCGTCTCCAGCAACTCCTCCATGGTGCCCACACCGCCAGGCAGGGCGATGACGGCATCGGCCATGTCGCTCATCATAGACTTGCGCTGGTGCATGTCGGCCGTGACGACCACATCCTCCAAGCGGTCATACAGCCACCCGTTGTCCACCATGAACTTGGGGATGACACCTGTCACCTCGCCACCGGCATCAAGGGCGCCATCGGTCACAGCACCCATCAACCCCACGGCTCCTCCGCCGTTCACGCAGCGCCAGCCGCCCTGTGCCAACAGGACGCCCAGTTCCCGGGCATCGGCCAGATACTGCTCGTCAATGTTTGCACTCGACGCGGCAAACACACACACGTTGCCTCTAATCTCTTGTTTCATGCCTGCAAAGGTACTGTAAAATTCCGATTAAGCGAGAACACTCATCACTTATTCTCATCGCCCAGCATCAGCAACCCATCCAGCATGGATGCGCCACAATTCTTGCCGCCATTTTTATCAAACGCCTATAATTTCATATCAAGCTTCGCTTGAAAAATATAACAGAATCATAATAAATTTAATATTAGATTACTATTGAGCGAAGCGACTTCTGAAATGCCTCACGCTAAGGCGCCATGGCGCTAAGGTTTTTATTGCTCGCGATTCTGCTTCGTCTTGTGGTGGTGTGCAAGCCTGAGGCTTGCAATACCTCGACGGAGTGGACGGAGGTGACGGAGTGGACGGGGGTGACGGGGTGAACGGAGTGAACGGGGTGGGCCCTGATTTGGATTTAGGTAAAGTATTATTGACTGTAGAGTTGAAGGGCAATACTGTAATAGGAGGCAAGACTTACAAGGCTATGCACTAATACTATGGTAATTCAATCAACAATGAGAATGATACAATCCCTGTATATCTTCGAGAGGATAATAAGGTAGTTTATGGCATCATGCTTGGAGGCCCAAGGATGCAGAAGCCAACTAAAAACTAGGGACTAAGGGCCAGAAACTAATTACTTTTCGTATCTTTGCAGCATCAAACCCTATTAACACCGCCGGAGTGCGAGAGGACTTCAAGGCCAACCCCAAGTTGAGTGCCAACAATTACCAGGCCTACCCCACTACGGGTTTCCCGGCACTGACGCCAGCGCCCGAGGGCTACGAGCCGTTTTTCATCAACCACTACGGCCGTCACGGTAGCCGCTGGCTCATTCAAGAGAAGAAATACACCTACCCTCTGCAGATGCTCGAGAAAGGTGAACGCTACGGCAAACTCACCCGCCGCGGACAGGAGGTGCTCGACGTGCTGCGACAGGTGCATGAGGCCAGCAAGGGCCGTCTGGGCGAACTCAGCGACATCGGCGCCGAGCAGCATCAGGGCATCGCAAGGCGCATGTTCCAGAACTTCCCGCAGGTGTTCAAGGACGGCGCTCCCGTGGTGGCCCGCTCGACGGTGGTCATCCGCTGCATCCTGTCGATGCAAAACGAGGTCGATGTGCTTGCCTCGCTCAATCCGCGCCTGAAAATCACCACCGATGCCAGCCAGGCGACCATGTACTACATGAACTACAGCGACAGTGTAGCCAGGAAACTGCGTTCTACCATGTCCGAAAAACGCAACGAGTGCTTCAACAAGTGGCTCAACCCCAAGGGCATGTTGAAGAAACTGTTCAGTGACCAGAAGTTCGCCAGGGACAGCATCGATGATGCCCGCACTATGATGCTCTACCTGATGGAGGTAGTTGGCAACATGCAGAGCCACCACCAGTTCGAGAACGTCAACCTGTACGACATCTTCAGCGCCGACGACATCTACAGCGTGTGGCGCTACAACAACGCCTATTGGTACACCAACTCGGCCGAGACGCCGCTCACACAGTGCCGCGTCGATTACATGGAGGCCAACCTGCTCAGGAATTTCATCCAGGATGCCGACCGCGCCACCACGACCGACGACCCCGCACCAGGCGCGTCGCTGCGCTTCGGGCACGAGAGCGTGGTGCTGCCGCTGTGCTGCCTGATGGGCCTGAACGGTGCCGACTACCAGACCACCGACCTGGAAACATTGGACAAGTACTGGCAGACCTACAAGATCTTCCCCATGGCAGCCAACATCCAGTTCATCTACTTCCGCAAGGCAGGCAGCGACGACATCCTGATGTTGCCGCTCTTGAACGAGCGCGAGGCCACCCTACCCGTCCAGACCGATGTCGCTCCTTACTATCACTGGAGCGACGTGCGCGACTACTTCATCGATAAACTCTCACGCCAGCCCATCATCACCCAACCGAAATGAAACACTTCAGCTCATTCTTTATACTGGTGGCCCTGGTCGGCATGACCCTGAGCGCCGCCACCCCCAAGAAACAGGTCTTGGGTAACTTCGACCGCTCGGCCAGCAACCACTACGCCTACCCCTACGGCACCGATGTGAAAGTACCAGAACTCACTGATGCACCTGTAGGCTATGAGCCCTTCTACATCGACCACTATGGCCGTCACGGCAGCCGCTGGCTCACCAATGCCAAGTATTATGAGCGCCCCTGTCAAGAGCTCAACAAGGCCAAGGAGGCCGGAATGCTCAACCTGCAGGGCGAATTGCTGCTGCGCCAGCTCAATACGGTCTATGAGAACTCACGCAATCGTGCCGGCGACCTGAGCGACGAGGGTGCCATCCAGCATCAGGAAATTGCCCAGCGCATGTTCGACAACTTCCCCAATGTGTTTGCCGGCGATGCACGCATCGACGCCCGTTCGACCGTCATCATCCGCTGCATCCTGTCGATGCAGAACGAGACCATGCGACTGCGTTCACTCAACCCCGCCCTGCGCATCACCACCGATGCCAGCTACCACGACATGTACTACATGGGCTGGGGCTATGGCGAGGACACGCTGGCCAACGACCTGCGCAAGAGCGTGGATCCCATCTCCAACGGGATGTATGACAAGCATCTGAACCCCAAGCGCTTTATCGCCCAGCTGGTCAACGACACCGCTTGGGCTGCAGCCAACTTGAACGGACGCCAACTCATGCGCGACGTGTTTGACGTGGCAGGCTCGCTGCAGGGACACGAATTCTTTGACGACATCAACCTGTACCACTACTTCAGCAACAACGAGATCTTCGAGCTGTGGCGCCTCAAGAACATCTACTGGTACATCCACTGGGCCAACGCGCCCCAGAACGGCAACCGCATGCCCTTTATCGAGCGCGCCCTGCTGCGCGACATGATTGAGAAGGCCGACGATGCCATCGCCACGGGCGAGCGCGGAGCCTCGCTGCGCTTCGGCCACGAGACCTGCGTGCTGCCCCTGGCCTGCCTCATGGAGCTCGACAGCGTCAACTACAGCTGCGAGAACCTTGACGAACTGCATGAGCACTGGCAGGACTACAACACCATCCCCAAGGCCTGCAACATTCAGATGATCTTCTACCGCCCCACCGGCACCCAGGGCAATAAAGCCGACGACATCCTGGTCAAAGTGCTCCTCAACGAGCACGAGGCCCTGCTCCCCGTCCAGCCCGTCGATGGTCCCTACTACCGCTGGACCGACCTGCGCCGCTACTACGACGAGAAACTCCAGACCGTCATCGACTGGAGTGTGTAATAACAAGTGCCGCAAATTGCGGCACTTGTTAGTTTAAAGTTTAATGTTTAAAGTTTAAAGAGGCAGCTGCACTAATGGGAGGAGCTGCATGCTTCTTATTAAACAAGTACTCATGCGGCACTTGGTAGTTTAAAGTTTAATGTTTAAAGTTTAAAGAGGCTGCTGTACTAATGGGAGGAGCTGCATGCTTCTTATTAAACAAGTACTCATGCGGCACTTGGTAGTTTAAAGTTTAATGTTTAGAGTTTAAAGAGGCTGCTGCACTAATGGGAGGAGCTGCATGCTTCTTATTAAGCAAGTACTCATGTGGAAAGCGCCTGCTTATAAACTTCTAGATAGCGGTGGGCGACAGCGGGTTCGCTGTAGGTTGCTAGGGCATTGTCTCGGGCAGCACGGCTCAAGTCGGCATAGCGGCTGTCGGCGAGGCACCAGGCGATACCCTGTGCAAAATCAATGCTGTCGCAATAATCGGCAATATATCCGTCCTGCTTGTGGCTGATCATTTCGGGTATGCCGCCCACGTTGAAGCCGACACAGGGTGTGCCGCATGCCATGGCCTCGACAATGGTGTTGGGCAGGTTGTCCTGCAACGACGGGGTAACGAACAGGTCTGCTGCACTGTACAGTTGGGCAATTTCCGTTTCATTACTCAAGTAATTGACGGTATAAACGGGCAGGGAGAGCGTTTCCTTGACACTCTCGGCATCACCGCCGAGCACGATAACGCCAAGATTATCAGGCAGAGTGGGATGATGCATACTGATGTGCTCACAAGCTTCGGCCAGGTAACGGAAGCCCTTGCGCTTGTCGGTAATGCGCTGGGCGCCGAAGAGGAGCAGCTTTTTGTCTATCGGCAGATTGTGGCGCTGACGGGCGGCGACCTTGTCCATCGGCTTGAAAACATCGGTATCGATGGCGTTGGGGACATTGGTGACCAAGTGGCCCTGGGTCAGGCTGCTCTGGCGCGCCAGATCGGCCATCCAGCGGCTACAGCCCACAAAGGTGATGTTACTGCCCTCATACATGGACCGCTTGCGGTCATAGACACGCCGTGCCAAGTCCAAACCGGGTCCCTTCAGCATAGGGCATTTTTGGCATTGAGTCTTATACTTGTCGCAATCGCCAGAGTAGTGGCAGATGCCTGTGAAATACCATTGGTCGTGCAAGGTCACCACGACAGGCTTGCCACTGGCAAGGATGCGCTCCAAGTTGCTTAAGGACAGGAAACCCTGGTTGACCCAGTGCAGATGAATGACATCGGCCTGCTTGAACTCGTCCATCGCTGTGATGTCGGTACCCGCATTGGCGATATCCACCTGAAAGATGCCCTCCTTGCGCAGTCCGTTGGCGAGCCAAATGACGCCGCGCTCCCACAGGAACTTGGCTTTGAGTTTCCATGACTGGGGGATGTTGACGACATCAGATGCACTGGTCTTGCGGTCACGCACGAGCATACGAGCCTCCACGCCATTGTTATTCAAGGCGTGCAACAGGCGGTTGGCGGCAATCGCTGCCCCACCTGTCCTCTCAGACGTATTTACAATCAGTACCCGCATCTCAATGACAAAATTACTAAAAGTTACATAAATGTAAGTTACATGGATGTAACTTTTTTCACCAACAAGTAATGAGAATAATAAAACAGGGCGCTTCCCGCAATGTGAAAGCGCCCTGAGAACAGTATAGAATGTATAATTACTGCCCTTTTTAAAATCGATTAGAGCTGGGGACCAGCGGCCACGAGAGCCTTGCCTGCCTCGTTGTCCTCGTACTTGACGAAGTTCTTGATGAAGCGGCTAGCCAGATCCTTGGCCTTCTCTTCCCACTGTGCGGCATCGGCATAGGTGTCGCGCGGGTCAAGGATACCGGTGTCAACACCCTCAAGCACGGTGGGCACTACCAGGTTGAAGAAAGGAATCACCTTGGTGGGTGCATTGTCGATGCTGTGGTTGAGGATAGCGTCGATGATACCGCGGGTGTCGCGAATCGAGATACGCTTGCCAGTACCGTTCCAACCGGTGTTCACCAAATAAGCCTTGGCGCCACTGATCTTCATGCGCTTAACGAGCTCCTCGGCATACTTCGTGGGATGCAGCTCCAGGAATGCCTGGCCAAAGCAAGCACTGAAGGTGGGGGTGGGCTCGGTAATGCCGCGCTCGGTACCGGCGAGCTTAGCGGTAAAGCCACTCAAGAAGTAATACTTGGTCTGCTCGGCATCGAGGATCGATACGGGAGGCAGTACACCAAATGCGTCAGCGCTCAGGAAAATCACCTGCTTGGCAGCGGGAGCGTGGCTGATGGGACGCACGATGTTCTTGATGTGGTAGATGGGGTAGCTCACGCGGGTGTTCTCGGTCACGCTCTTGTCGGCGAAGTCGATCTTGCCCTCGGCGTCAACGGTGACGTTCTCGAGCAACGCGTCGCGATGGATGGCATTGTAAATGTCGGGCTCAGCATCCTTGTCGAGATTGATGACCTTAGCATAGCAGCCACCCTCGAAGTTGAAGATACCGTTGTCGTCCCAGCCGTGCTCGTCGTCGCCGATGAGTTTGCGCTTGGGGTCGGTGCTCAGAGTGGTCTTGCCCGTGCCGGACAGACCGAAGAAGATAGCGGTGTTCTCACCGTTCATGTCGCAGTTGGCCGAGCAGTGCATGGCAGCAATGCCCTTCAACGGCAGGAAGTAGTTCATCATCGAGAACATACCCTTC
>CACYAW010000071.1 GCA_902772455.1 uncultured Bacteroidales bacterium | reverse complement strand
CATCAGACCCGAGAAGTTAACGGGGCTACCGTGTGACAGGTGACCGCCATGAGCCAGGTTCAGACCCATGAACTTGTCGCCGGGCTTGAGGCAAGCCATGAAGACGGCCATGTTGGCCTGAGCACCCGAGTGGGGCTGCACGTTAACGTACTCGGCATCGAAGATCTGTTTCAGACGCTCGATGGCGACGTTCTCGCTCTCGTCAACGCACTGGCAACCGCCGTAGTAGCGGTGGCCGGGATAACCCTCGGCATACTTGTTGGTCAGGCAGCTGCCCATGGCCTGCATAACCTGATCGCTCACGAAGTTCTCACTAGCGATGAGCTCAATGCCGTGTTGCTGACGCTGATGTTCACGCTCGATGATGTCAAAAATCACTTTGTCTCGTTCCATTGATAGTTTTAGTTTTTAGTTTCTAGTCCCTAGTTTCTAGTTTCTAGTTTTTTAAAGTTGTTAGTATTAAAGTTATTTAGTCGTTTTTGGTTTCTTGCGTACCGACCAGCCGAAGTGCCCCAGTTCCTCGCCCAGCGAGTAGTAGTGGCCGTGGCAGTAGGTAATCAGGTCGGCGGCCTGGAGGTCGAGGGCACCGGTGTCGGGGTCGATGAAACGGTCATCGGCAATGACGTTCATCACCTCGCCGATAAACATGTCGTGAGAGCCCAGGCGCATGATGTCACGCACTCGGCACTCGATGCTCACGGGCGCCTCTTGAATATAAGGAGCGGCAACGGTCTCGCCCTTGACGGGAGTCAAGCCCATCTCACGCCACTTGTCATAGTCGCGTCCTGAACGCACACCGCACCAGTCGGTGGCTCGTGCCAGCTCGCGGGTAGTGAGGTTAAGCGTGAAAGCCATGTTGCGCTCCACAATGCCATGGCTGTGGCGCTCGGGCCTGATGGAGACATAACACAAAGCCGGATCGCTGCAGATGGTACCCGTCCAAGCCGCGGTGAACACGTTGTATTCCTCGGGCGAAGCCCCACAGCTGACCAGCAGCGCAGGCAACGGGTATATCATGGTTCCAGGTCTCCAGTTCTGTTTCATGTTTCTTAGTTTCCAGTCCCTAGTCCTTAGTTTTCTAGTTCAAGGTGCAAAAATAGGCATTTTTTCATTACGGGAGGTGTTTTTGAGGCTTTTTTTCGGTGGTTTCTTGATTGTTAATAACTTTATTGTCGAGTATGATGCACGAGGGCTGGAAAATGCTTAATTTTGTGGATTGTAAAACAACCTATTCTTAACTGAACCGTGCACATTGTCATAGCTGGAAATATCGGTAGCGGTAAATCCACACTGGCCGAAATGCTAGCCAAGCATTACGGCTGGGAGCCCTTTATGGAGCCCGTTGTGGACAACCCTTATCTGAGTGACTATTATAAGGACATCAAGCGCTGGTCGTTTGCCCTGGAGGTGTTTTTCCTGAAGCAGCGTTTCAAGGACATCCTGGGCATCAACGCCAGCGATAAGACCATTATCCAAGACCGCAGCATCTTTGAGGGCGTGTATATCTTCACAGCCAACAACCACGATATGGGCAACATGGATGACCGCGACTTTGAGACCTACATGGAACTGTTTGAGCAGATGATGACCATTGTGCGCCTTCCCGACTTGATGATCTACCTGCGCTCAAGCGTCCCTCACCTGGTGGACAACATCCACAAGCGCGGACGTGACTACGAGCAGACAATGCCTCTACAGTATCTGTCTAACCTGAACGAGCGCTACGAGGAGTTTGTGATGAAGACCTACAAGGGCCGCAAACTCGTCATCGACGTCGATAACATAGACTACAAGAACCGTCCCGAGGACTTTGCCGCTATCGTCGATAAAATCGACGCGACGATGTTCGGAATCTTCGGACCCCTGGACTGACGCAATGGCCTCACGCTAAGGCGCCAAGTTATTATTAACAAGAACTAAATCTAAAACATAATAAGATATGCATATCGCAGTAGCAGGAAACATCGGCAGCGGCAAGACGACATTGACCAAGCTGCTTGCCAAGCACTACGGGTGGAGTCCCCGATTTGAACCCGTGGACAACAATCCTTATCTGGAAGACTTCTACGCCGACATGGCGCGCTGGTCGTTCAACTTGCAGATTTACTTCCTGAACAAGCGTTTCAAGGAAGTGGTTGAAATCTCGCAGAGCGAGATCAACATCATCCAGGACCGCACGATCTATGAGGACGCTTGCATCTTTGCCCCCAACCTTCACGGGCAGGGCCTGATGAGCGACCGCGACTTCAACAACTACCGCGACCTGTTCGACCTGATGATGTCGCTGGTGAAGATGCCCGACTTGATGATCTACATCCGCTCGACCATCCCCAACCTGGTGCAACAGATTCAGAAACGCGGCCGCGACTACGAGCAGACGATGCGCCTTGACTATCTGGAAGGCCTGAACAAGCGCTATGAGGACTGGATCGCCGACTACAAGGGTAACCTGGTCATCATCAACGGCGACGAAATCAAGTTCGGCGACCGCCCAGAGGATTTCCAGCAGGTGTGCGATAAAATCGACGCCAACCTGTTCGGCATCTTCTCGCCCTTCAACCAGCAGCGCTAAGCGTCTGATTCCCGATGCTGGACACCTGACATGCGCTATTATTGCCAACACTTGTATCCAAAAGGCAATAATTATAGTTTTTTTGTAGTCTATCTGCTAAAAATAATGAAATGATTATGTAATTTTGCCACCGTTTTCACAACAACGGGGCGGGATGGGTATGTCCAACTCTGATTGTCAGCGAACAATAATCAACTTAACGTAGCCTAAATACATATAACCCAATAATACATATCTCATAGTATTTATGAAAAAGATTCTGATTCTTGTCACATTGCTACTAAGTGCAATACCGATGACAGCAGCCAACGTAAACACTGCCACCGCCCGCTCCATTGCCGAGCGCTACCTGGGCAACAAGCAGGCAAACGGACGCCTGAAGGCACCTATGGCCGCTGGCGGTTTACGACTGACTCATACCGAGTTTAACAGCCAAAACGCTTCACAGGCCGTTTACTACATCTTCAACACTGGCGGCCAGTATGTGATCGTTGCCGGTGATGACCGGGCTCGCGAGGTGCTAGCCTGGGGCGACGGCGACCTCGACATCAACCACATTCCATGCAACATGGCAGTGTGGCTTGATGTTTACAAGCATCAGCTGGAATACCTGCAATCGCATCCCGACATGGTAGTCGATAATATCGGCCCACGCCGCTTGTCGAGCCACGGTTACGAGAGCGTGCCCCCCTTGATTTCTGCCCGGTGGGACCAGGATGACCCTTATAACCGCGAGTGCCCCATCTCTGATGGAATGCGGTGCATGACAGGCTGCGGCGCCACCTCTCTTTCCATGATATTCCACCACTGGAAATATCCCACCGAGATCACTTCCTCCATTAACGCATACTCGACCGGCGGCATGTACCTCGAAACGTTGCCCCCGACGACCTTTGACTGGGACAATATGCTCGATGTCTATCGCGGCCATTTCACCGATGAGCAAGCCAATGCGGTAGCGCATCTGATGCGCTATGTGGGCCAGTCTGAACGCATGGGGTACGGCACCAGTTCCAGCGGAACAGGCAGCTATGAGATCCTCCAGACCGTCAGGAGATTCGGCTATGACCACGATGTCCAACTCGTGTCGAAAGAGAGTTGGTGGGGCGGTGACAACTACACTGATGACGAATGGGGAGGTCTCATCCAGGATGAATTGGCCAACGAACGGCCGATCCTGATGTGCGCCTATACCCCGACCTGGTCGGGCCACGCGTTTGTCATCGACGGCTATGATGCTGACGACGACACCTACCACGTCAATTGGGGCTGGAGCGGCGCTGGTGACAACTTCTTTGTCCTGAACGCATTCAGGGGCGGCGGCATGGTTTTCAATGAGGGTCAGCAACTCATCATCGGCATTGAACCGCCCGCTACGGTCCCCACCATCAAGGCGTGGGCCTCGAGAGTGAGTACCGAGGCATACATTGACAGCACATCTGTCTCGTCGTTCACCGTCAAGGGCGCCCTGCTGACGGGCGATGTCACACTGACACTGAATGATGAGAGCGGTTATTTCACGATTGACACTGAGCGCATCACTCTGGGAGAGCTGCAGAACGGCAAACGCGTGAACGTCACCTACTCCCCCCTTGCCGAAGGCAATCATACCGCAACGGTTGTCCTGAAAAGCGAAGGCGCCAACGACAAGGTCGTCCAGCTGTTTGGCAACGGCGTGCTGGAGACCTACGATCCTGTCATGCTCACCGCCACCGATGTGACGCTGTCCTCATTCAACATTCAGTGGCAGGACAACACACCCAAGCATAACGTGGTGAGCTACAACCTGGAGATAGCACCGGTTCCCTTCAGCGAAATGCGAGTGGACGAATCCTTTGACAAGACCGAAAATACCGGTACCAGCTCCAGTGATTGCTCGTCGAAGCTTGACAACATCACCAACACCCCCGGCTGGAGCGGCAGCAAACTGTTCCGCACCAACACCGATCTGCTGATGGGCACCTCCAAATCAGGTGGCTGGATCATGACGCCCGCACTGGACATGTATGGGAACCATGGCATGATAACGATTAAGGTTACCGCCAAGTGTTCATCGAGCGACAATTCCGCCCCGCTGTGGATTGGCTGTGGTGACCAGGATACGACCATCGAGCTCACCAACGAAGAGCAGGTCTATAGCGTGTTGATGCCATGCCCTGCCAGCGAAAACGTGAAGGTGATGCTGAGCAACGTGCCCGGCAAACGCATTGTGCTTAACGACATCCAGATATATGCCGGTGACGATTACACGCCTGCTGACCTTAGCCGTGCCACTTATATGGAGGACATCACCGGCAACAACTACCTGATGGAGAACATGTCGCCCGGTTACTATGCGTTGCGAGTGCAGACCTTGTACACCAACGGCGTAATCTCACCCTGGAGCAACCGTGAACGCGTCTTCATCGCCTGGAAGCGCGGCGACGTGAACCATGACGGTGAAATCAACATTGCCGACGCTAATCAGGTGGTGAACGCCATCCTCATGGGCACCACGTCAAGCCATGCTATCGCCATGTGCGACATCAACGGTGACCAGGAGATCAATATTGCCGATATCAACTTGATCATTAAAAAAATCATTGGGAACTGATAGGGTATGACCAAGGAAGTTCTCATTGGAATCATCTTATTGCTGACGGCGGGCTCAATGCCCGCCGTTGCTCAGGTAGCCGTTGACCATTACCGCAGTGACGGCATGCGCTACGTTTGCTCACAGCAGGAGGTGATGTATGACGACTTCTTCCATGCCGCGCGATTTGCCGTTGCAGCTGTTGCCGATGCCAGTGGCCTGGTGACCTTCTCGCTCGAGGTTACCTATGACGAGGGGTTGCTTGACGTCGCACAAGGTGACAGCTTGACGCTGGTGTTGCGTGGTGGCGATCGCATTATCCTGAAGACCGACCGTGACGTCACCCGTGCCGACATTGTCAAGCGCCATTACCGCACCTATAACGACTATTACGTGACGTGCCATTACCCGATGAGCACCTATGACATCCAGCGCATCACACGCAACCGTGTGACCAAACTGTCGTCCCAGACGCAGCATTACACGTTTGACCGCAAGCTGGACAAGTTCCAAGACCGTTTCAGGCGCCAATTCACCGCCGTTTACCGCTATCTGATCAGGGAATGACAGACGAGCTGATTGATACCCAAAAAACGACAAGAGAGCAACCGATATTGACGCTGGTTGCTCTCTTGCGTTATGATTGGATTTCTGATAGCCCTTATTTCACTTTCAGCACCTTACCTTCAACGACCTTATCGCTGGTGAGGCCATTGAGCTTCTTGAGCTGCGAAACGCTCATATTGTGGCGCGATGCGATCTTTTCCAGGTTGTCACCCTTTTTCACCTGATAGGTCGAGCGGCTGTTTTCACGGCTCTCCCTGGTGGATTTGCGGGTGCTGGCAACAGGCTGCTCTTTCTTGTTTCTATCGTTCTTGACAGATGCGGTGGTCGTCTCTTTGGTCTCTTTCTTAGCCTGATTGTAACGCTTGCTGGGCGCATAGTCACGAGCCTTGGTATAAGTGGCCTTAGAGAAGGTGTAGCTGTCGGTGTGGGTGCAACGGTTGGCGAAATCAAAGATGGCTTCGGGGTTAATGGCATAACCCATGAAACGGGTCTCGAAATGCAGGTGGGGGCCCGTGCTGCGGCCAGTATTGCCACTCAATGCGATGGGCTGGCCTGCCTTGACATACTGGTCGGGCTTGACGAGGAAACGTGAGAGGTGACCATAGACGGTCTCCAGTCCGTTCTCATGACGCACGATGACATAGAAGCCGTAACCGCCGCGCTCAAAGCGGGTGAGTCGCACACGGCCCGAGAAAGCCGAGTAAACGGTGTCGCCGACAGCAGCGCGCAGGTCGATACCCTTGTGGGTGCGTCCAAACTGGGGACGATAACCGTAGTGTGAGGTCACATAGTTACCCCTGATGGGCATTACATAGTGACGAACGTCAAGCACCTTAGTGTTAGGCACGTTGGCATCCTTATAGCAGTTCACGAGGTCGCTGTCCCAGCCCTCGGTATAAATGTCGGGTTCGGGCTCACATTCCTCATAAAGGTCTGCGGCATACTTCTGAGCTTCCTGCACACGGATTTGATCCTTGACACGGTTCTGCTTTGCCAGCAGGTCGCTGTGCATCTTGCTATAATGAGAAGGCGATTGCATATTCTGAGCCGATATGCTAAGCGCAAAAAAGGTTATCGCCGTCAAGGCGAAAAAGTATCGTTTTATACTCATTTTTGATTTTTTTCTAAGTCTATTTGTTTTTAAGAACGTCCAAAGGTACTCATTTATTTTGGAAACAGGGTATTTTAGTCTGCTAAAAAGTGTAAAGTTTGGTTTAGTTCTCTAAACAAAGCGACATAATCACCTCAAAAACAGAGTACTATAAAATTCACAAATGCAAACTGTTTTTATTCAGAAATCATCGGCATTCCCACGCAAATTGACAAGTCCATCATGGGTCGATATCCTGATTGCGATTGCCCGTGCAGCGGCACCAGTCACTGCACGGGCAACGTTTAAATCAATCGGTATCAATGATCATCTACCGGTCATCAATCCCAGGAATTGGCCGCCTGGATAACGTTAGTCGTATTGTTAAGTGAAACCGGAGTGGAAATGGCAGCATTTTCAGGCAAAGTGTTGCCCACGATGATCAAGCCATTGGTGTTATTAGTGATGATGAGTGATGAAGGCGGATTAGGACCCAAACTTGAGATCTTGTTTTTGGAGATAATCACATCTTCAAGATATTTACCGGAAAACATGGGAGCATTCAAACCAGAGATGGTGTTACCGGTGATGAGCAGACCGCCGCCATGCCTTGAGGATGTAGCCTTGAGGAAGTCAAACACATAGCTGTCCGTGTTGTTGAAGGTGTTGTTGCGGATGATGTTGTACTTACCCTCGGTCGCATACTCTTCGTCACTGCAACCGTGGTGGAAAGAGTCGAAGGTGTTACCCTCAACAATCACATTGGTCACATCCTGGCAGAAGAACACGCCGGCGCCCCTGTCGCTAACGCCTTTCATCTTGTTATCGGCGATAACGGCATTCTCGAACACTGTGCCCAGGTGCACACCAGACATCGCGTTGTTCTGGATGGTACAGTCCTTGACATAAAGGCCTCCCTCGCCCTGGTCGCTCAAGCCGTCATAGGAGGCATTGATGAGTTTGCAGCGCACAATAGCATGGTTATAGGAGTGATTGTTGTAGGAAATGCCACAGACCTTGGTTACTCCGTAGGCATCAAAGTGGATGCAGGCATTGGCCCACTCCATCGGTTCATAAGTGACACCGTTATACAAGGGGCCTTCGGTCTGACGGTTGCCATCCAGACAGATGTCATGGATATAGACATTGATGCACTCGTCCTTGAATGCCCAGGAACGCAGGATGGGGAACGATGTGGACAATACCGCGCCCACCGGGTGGGTGTACACTACACCATGTTTCTGGCTGTCATGAGCGCTCTTGATCTTGACCTCATATTGTTCCACTTCATTAACTATGATAGGCGTCTCGTTGATTTCAACGATTTCGCCATAGGTGCAATACCTTGCTTTGGTGTTACCGGGCTGGAAGGGGTTGTTGGAATAAGAAATGAAACAGTGGTCTCCCACATGGTAGCCACTCACGCCATCCACCCTGATGGTAATCGAGTTGTACTCATCTTCATTATAAACTCCTGTCGCAATGGCCTCGGTGAGCTTGTGCCATGCTGCGGGAAATTTCTTGATGATTGACTTGGAACCGTCACCATAAATCTCCATGCCGCTCATGAGCGTCAACGGACGACGGATCATATAGGTGCCTTGAGGCACATACAAGGCGAGCTTG
The DNA here is from genome assembly GCA_902772455.1 of uncultured Bacteroidales bacterium. GTDB lineage: Bacteria > Bacteroidota > Bacteroidia > Bacteroidales > Muribaculaceae > Sodaliphilus. The sequence continues at coordinate 3,810 of CACYAW010000071.1, read as the reverse complement.
TTTTGACCGGCATAGGCAAAGGCACGCTCCATGGCCTCGGTGTCATCGGTCACACCATCGCCCACAGCACCATAGTCCTTTACCGAGATGACACCTCGGTTTAAGCCGGTATGTCCCTCGCTTGAACCGCCCTCGAGCAGGAAATCAATCAGCTTAATCACGTCGAAAACACTGACTTCACCGTCACTGTTTACATCGCCATACAATGCTTGCGCTCCTGCCGCAAAAGGAGACAACAATAGCATTACCAAACTCACGATGAGAGCCCTGATACTTAATTTTTCTTTTTCCATATTAATCTAGTATTTCTTCATTAAATTTCGGGTAAACCCTAAAACAACCGCGCAAAGGTAGTCATTTATTCATTAATAAGACCTTTTTCCAACTCACAAAATCTTCAAGCCATATGATTTTTACTTGAAACGGGAAAAACTAACTGATTAGCCCCCAATTGGCCTGCTTGTCGAACAGGTCACGCAGGTGTGCGGTCATCTTTCTGCCCCAAAGAGATTCCAGTCCGGGGTCGATGCGCAGGTAGTCCTCGGCCGCATTGCGCGCCAGCTGGATGATCTGTCCGTCCTGGGCCAGGTTAGCGATGTGCAGGTTAAAGGCGATACCGCTTTGCTGAGTGCCCTCCATGTCGCCCGGGCCGCGCAGTTTCATATCCTCTTCGGCGACGACAAAGCCATCGTTGGTTTGTGTCATGACCTGCAGGCGGTGACGTGTGTCGCGCCCCAGGTCGCTGCGGGCCATCAGGATGCAGTAACTCTGGTCGGCACCGCGCCCTACCCTGCCCCGCAACTGATGCAGCTGCGACAGTCCGAAACGCTCGGCATCCTCGATCACCATGACCGAGGCATTGGGGACGTTCACCCCCACCTCGATGACCGTAGTCGCCACCAGGATGTGCGCCCTGCCTGTGGCAAAGAGCATCATCTGGTAGTCTTTCTCGGCAGGTTTCATGCGGCCGTGCACCATCGCCACGTTATAGTTCGAGAACACTTCCTTGACTTGTTCAAAGCCCTGTTCCAGAGCGTGCAGGTCGAGTTTCTCATTCTCCTCGATAAGGGGATAGACGATATAGGCTTGCCGTCCCTCGCGCAACTGCTTACCCACAAACTGGTACATCTTGAAACGGTCGGGCTCGTGCTTGAGCACCGTGGTCACCGGCTTGCGGCCTGGCGGCAGTTCGTCGATAATCGACACATCGAGGTCTCCATAGACCGTCATGGCCAATGTCCTGGGGATGGGCGTAGCCGTCATCACCAGCACGTGGGGCGGTGCCGTGCGGTTCTTGCTCCACAACCGGGCACGCTGGGCGACGCCAAAGCGGTGCTGCTCATCGATGATAGCAAGGCCCAGGTTGCGGAACTGCACCGTGTCCTCGATCAGGGCGTGAGTGCCTATAAGAATCTGCAATTCGCCGTTCATCAGCGACTCGTGAATGACGTCGCGTTCCTTATTACGCGTCGAGCCGGTCAAGAGGGCCACTTTCACGCCGATGGCTTCGGCCAGCGGCTTAATCGTCTCCAGGTGCTGTCCGGCCAAGATCTCGGTAGGCGCCATGATGCACGCCTGGTAGTCGTTGTCGAGCGCTATGAGGGCAGTCATGAAGGCTACAATGGTCTTGCCGCTGCCCACATCGCCCTGCAGCAGGCGGTTCATCTGCTTGCCGCTGCCCATATCGGCGCGCATCTCGCGGATGACCCGTTTCTGTGCCCCGGTGAGCGGGAACTGCAAAACATTATTATAGAAGTCATGGAAATAGGCTCCCACGCGGCTAAAGACGTGTCCCACAAGGCGGCGGCTACTGCCCTTGATATAATGCAGGATGTTGAGTTCCAGGAAGAACAGCTCCTCGAACTTGAGGCGCAGTTGTGCGCGTTGCAGTGCCTGCTGGCTGGTGGGCAGGTGGATATTCTGCAACGCCTCGGCCAGCGGCATCAGGCGATAGCGGTTGACCAGTTCGGGCGGCAAGGTCTCGTCAATGTGCTGGACTGCTGGAGTGGCGAGCACGTTGACCACAAGCTTGTGGATGGCCCTCGAGGTGAACGAACGGTTGCGCAGCACCTCGGTGAGGTTATACACGCCCTGCAAGCCTTGGGTGACGTTCTCGGCATTAGCCAGGTCCACCTCAGGATGGACGATATTCTTGTGGTTGTTGAACACCGAGGGCTTGCCGTACAGGATGTATTCTGTCTGGGTGTTATAGGTCTTTTGAATCGAGGCCACGCGGTTAAACCACACCACCTCGATGGTTCCAGTGCCATCGGAAAACAAGGCCTGAAGGCGGCGCTTGCGCCCTTCCCCTGCTGTGTTAAACGTCAGGAAACGGCCCTTGAGCTGGACGGCCGCTTCATCGCCGCGCAAATCATTGATGTGGTTGATGACGCTGCGGTCGATGTAGCGGAAGGGGAAATAATACAGCAGGTCGTAATAGGTCGATATGCCCAATTCCTTCTTGAGCAATTCGGCACGCTTGGGCCCCACGCCGTGCAAGTACTGTATGTCGGTGTGACGTAGGTCAGGCATCAGGATTAAGCAGGTATTCGGCAAGAGCCAAGTCCATTGGACGGGTAATCTTCAGGTTTTGCGGGTCCCCCTCGACAAGGGTCACGCTGTGGCCATATCGCTCGACGACCGAGGCGTCGTCGGTAAACGTCGGGTCAAACGGCTGCCCGTAAGCATCCTGTAACAGCCGCGCATCAAACGCTTGGGGCGTCTGTACCGCACGCAGCGACGAGCGGTACAGCGCATGGCTGTCATTGCCGACAATCTGCCGAACCGAGTCGTTAAGCGGCACCACGGGAATGGCAGCGCCATCGCGACGAGCGGCTTCCAGCACACGATGGATAAGGTTGGCGGTTGCCAACGGGCGCACGCCATCGTGCACAGCAATCACGTCAACGTCAGCGGTGTCACCGACGCTGTCCAGGGCATTCTTCACACTGTGCCAGCGAGTCTCGCCACCCGCCACCACACGGTGAGGCACGTCGAAGCAGTACTTCGCGCACAATTGGCTCCACAGCTCCATCTGCCCCTGGGGCAAGGTCACGATGACGTCAAAAGAACTGTCCCCATTTTCACCAAAGGTGCGGATGGTACGCATCAGAACGGGCATGCCGCCCAATTGCAGGAACTGCTTGGGCAACTGCGCCCCAAATCGCGTGCCACTGCCGCCAGCCACTATGATCGCAATCGTTTTCATCATCAATTGTTTTGAAACTGCAAAAGTAATGAAAACCGCGAAAAATTCCAAAAAAACCTTCACCCCCCTATGCGAATCCTTGCTCGAAGCGGGTGCCATCAGCTGGGACGGTTCTTTTGATTGGCCAAAGCGAAGCGACGCCATCAACAAGACCCGTCCCAATGATGCACCGCCCCCGCCGCTGTCACCAAAACCGCACCGCGAGGAAATCCTTGCTCGAAGCGGGTGCCATCAGCTGGGACGTGTTCTTTTGATGGCCAAAGCGAAGCGACGCCATCAACAAGACCCGTCCCAATGATGAACCACCCCTGCTGCTGGCGGCAAAACTGGGATGCGAGGAAATCCTCGCTCGATCGTAAACATAATTTCACAGATTTAGTTAAATTTGTGTTAAAAAACGGGGGGGGTAAAAATGTACCAACTATTTTGTATTTTTGTACTTCTAAAGAAAGAAATTACCCTTTTAACCCTGATTTATTAACATTATAAACAACTAAATCTGTTTTTTTATGAAGAAATTCTTACTCAGTTTAACCCTGATGCTGGCTTCAATGGCGGCATGGGCTGAGGCGGGGTTTTATGTGGTGACCAACAGCGAGGAA
>CACYAW010000070.1 GCA_902772455.1 uncultured Bacteroidales bacterium | reverse complement strand
AGCATCCGCATCCGCGGTATCGGGTCAATGAACGCGAGCAATGAGCCCCTTTATGTCATCGATGGTGTGCCCGTTACCAGCGGTGACGTTGGACAAATGAGTGACTATATCTACTCAACCAACAACGTGATGAATTCGCTCAGCCCTAACGACATCGAGTCTATCTCTGTGCTTAAGGACGCTGCCGCATCGTCTCTCTACGGTTCACGCGCTGCTAATGGTGTTATCCTCATCACAACAAAGAAAGGCTCCCAAGGCAAGACCCATGTTGATTTGAATATATCGGTGGGTTTCACGCCATCGTGGGCAACTAAAAACTATGAGCCCGCCACGACAGAGCAGCAGGTGGAAATGCTTTACAAAGTATTCCATGATTATAAAACCTCTGGGGGCAGCAGCGATGAAGCTGCTAATTCTTATTCCTTGGGGCAGCTCAACCGCAGGTTCAACAAGCATGGCTATGCCTTCTCCACCGAGGGCGTTGGCCTGAATGCGCCGATTATCATCAGCGACTACAACAACTCGGGTAGAGCCGGAAAATACTTCGACTGGGACAAAGCCTATTTCCGTACTGCCACCTTCCAGAACTATGACTTCGCTGTGAGCGGTGCAACTCCTAATGTTAACTATTACACCTCGTTTGCATACACCCGCGATGAGGGTCGTATCCGCATCAACAATTTTGACCGCTTCAGCGGACGCATCAACCTGACTGCCAAGGCTGGCAAATTCCTCGAGTTGTCTTCCAACGTCAGTGCCAGTCGCACGACCACTGAAGGCTACAACGACACCCGCAATACCGGCAGTAATTTGTTCATGCAGACACGCAACCTGCTTTGGGGGCTTTACTGGCCCACCGACTTTGAGACAGGCGAAGATTGGACCAGCCGTTATGGCAGTTATGCCTACAATGCGCTCTACTACAACAAGCAGTGGGAAAACAAGGCGCAGAACAACAAGTTCAATGTCACCGAAGCCCTCAACTTGCATCTGTTGCCTGTACTTGACGTTAAGTCGATTTTCTCCTATGACAACACCGCTGTTAAGGATCACATCTACTTCAGCGCCGACCACTTCTCTGCTTCGTCCGATAATGGCAGAGTGCATGAGATGCGCACGGTCTATGAGAAGATGGTATCAAGCACTACAGCCAATTACAACCAGAGTTTTGGCGACCACAACGTACAATTGATGGCAGGCTTTGAAGCCGAGAAGAACAAGACCGATTTCACACGCTCAACAGGTACCAATCTGCCCACCAGTACGCTCCACACCGTGAGCACTGCAGGCAGCACCGAAGCATCGGGCTACCAATGGGGTAATTCACTCGTTTCGTTCCTTAGCAAGGCCGACTACCAGTACGCAGGCAAGTATTTTGCTTCAGCAAGTTTCCGCCGTGATGGTTCATCTAAGTTGAGCCGCAATTCACGCTGGGGTAACTTCTGGTCGTTTGCTGGTTCATGGAATATCAAGCACGAGAGTTTCATGGAGTCGCTGGAAAATGTGAGCACCCTCAGGCTGCGCATGTCATATGGTGTGAATGGTACCTTGCCCACCAACAATTACGGCTACATGAACCTCATTACATACAACACTAAGTACATGGGTGACCCTGGCGGCACTCTTTCTACCATTGCAGACAAAGACTTGTCGTGGGAGACCAACTACACCTATAATGTGGGCATTGACTTCGGATTCTGGAACAATCGTCTGCGTGGTAGCATTGAGTACTTCAACCGCACATCCAAGAACCTGCTTCAGGATATGCCCATCACACGTGTCACGGGATTTTCATCAACCTTGCGCAATATAGGACGTATCAACAACCACGGTTTGGAAACCGAAGTGAGCTATGACATCATTAGCAACCGCGATTGGTTGTGGACAGCATCTGTCAACGCCACTTTCCTTACCAGCAAGGTCAAAAGACTGTATAATGGAGCAGACATTATCTGGTATGACCCCACTGGTGACGATGATCGCGCACAGTACATCTATCGTGAGGGTGAATCCACATTGGCATTTTATGGCTATGAATGGGCTGGTGTGGATCCGTCAAATGGTGCCAGCGTATATTATGTCAATGCCCCGGAAGATGACCAGGCAGGTGACTTTATTTACAATGGCCGTGGAGCGACCTATGACTATAAAAAAGCCAACAATACGATTATTGGTAATGCCATTCCCGCTGTTACAGGAGGTCTCAACACCACTTTGAGTTATAAGGGTATTGAACTGGCTGCCAACTTCATCTATAAGATTGGTGGAAGCCTCTATGATGGTGCTTACAAGGATGTGGCGGATGATGGTTACTACTGGGAACGCATCCGCTCCAAGAACTACTATGACAACATGTGGACTGCCGAGAATCCCAACGGTAGCGAGCCCATGATTCGTGGTATTGACCTGGAGGATGCCATGCAGTATTCTTCACGTCACATCTGCAATGCCAGTTTCCTGCGCCTCAAGAATGTCAGCATTGGCTACAACCTGCCCAAGGCCCTCGTCTCGAAAACTTACATGCAGGGAGCCCGCATTTACTTTAGCGCTACTAACTTGCTAACTTTCAGCAAGTACAAGGATGCCGATCCCGAGGTGAACCAGTATGGAACCCGCGGTTGGGAAACCCCGCTGGGCAAGACTTTCACCCTTGGCGTTAACTTGAAATTTTAACTAAACATGGTCAAACTATTCAATCACGACATATCAATGAAAAAGATATCATTCCTGTTGCTGTCCATGCTGATGCTCGTGTCATGTAACGATTTCCTTGACATGGAGCCTACTAACAGTGCTAACAGTGCCGAAGCGATTGCCACGCCGACAGATGCCCGCGTTATCATCAACGGCATCATGCGTACCATGGCATCATCGTCCTACTACGGCCGCAATTTCTTTATGTACGGAGATGCCAAGGGCGGCGATCTCACTATCGCCTCTCAAGGACGGGGCCTAGACGGATTGTACAGTTTCAATCACTCTGCCACATCGGGTTCTTACAGTGGTTTCTGGTCCACTGGCTATTATTGCATCCTTCAAGTAAATAACCTGCTTGAGAACATTGACCGCATTACTGAAAACGGTACCAGCGAGGATGCCGCCAGCTATAATCAGTGTAAGGGCGAGGCTTTCACGTTGCGTGCTCTCATCTACTTTGACCTTGTGCGCCTCTATGGCAAGCCTTACAACTATGATAAGGGCAGCTTGGGTGTTCCCTTGGTAACCCAAACCCTGCCTGCTAGTGCTCAACCCACCCGAGCCACTGTCGAGGAGGTTTACAAGCAAATCATTAGCGATCTGAACGCAGGTAAGTCTCTTCTCGAGAACGGCAAAGTTCAGCAAGACGGTTACATGGGCTACTATGCCAACCTGGCCGAACAAGCCCGTGTAAGGCTTTATATGGAAGATTATGACGGAGCACTGGCTGCCGCTCAAGAAATCATCGGCAGTGGAAAGTTCAAGCTTTATGAGCCCTCACAGTGGGCTGACTCATGGAAAAAGCAGTTTGGCTCTGAGAGCATCTTTGAGCTGGGCATTTATCCGGCAGAGGCTGATTTGGGCACCTATTCGCTGGGTTATTACCTCATGCGCTACGGCTTGAAGAGCGGTGCTGCAGGATGGTTCATGGCAAGCGATTACTACCTTGAGCGTCTGGCACAAGACCCCACCGACGTGCGTTGGAGTGTGATGTATCAGGACGAGAGCGAATACACCCATTTGGGCAGTTGCAACAAGTACATGGGTGGACCTGACATGAATGGCGACGGCAAGGAGTCTCCTACATCGGTCAACATTAAAGTCATTAGGTTGAGTGAGATTTACCTCATTGCAGCCGAAGCAGCCTTGCATGCCTCGAAGCCCAATGCCGAGCAAGCCGCCCAATACCTCAACGCCATTCGATGCCGCGCCACATCACTGGAACCAGCCACTGCATCGACGATCAACGATGACATGATTCTTGATGAGCGTAGCAAGGAACTGTTTTGCGAGGGACACCGTTTCTTTGACATGATGAGAATGAACCGTTCCATCACCTTCAACGATGACTTTGGCGGCATTGCTGTCAACGGACGCCCCAAAACCATCGACCGCACGTTCGGCAAAATCGTTCTGCCCATCGATCAGGATGAGATCAATGCCAACCCAGCACTTGCAGACCAGCAAAATGAGGCATATAAATAAGCCTCAATACCACAAGAAGTCATCATACTTTAGTGACAATTATGAGGGTGTGTCAAAATTCTGGCACACCCTCTTCGTTGAATACGTATGACTGATATAAAAACTTAGCGTCTTAGCGTGACGAAGTGCGTGAGATTGTACGTGTGGTCAGCGCAGGTTGATATGCTGAAGCACCAGCACGATGGTGCCCTTGTTATCGAGCAGGGCCATCTCGTTTTGATTGATGCGCTTGCAGGACTCGGTGGTCTCTAAGGCCAGCAGCAGGTCGGTCTCATAGTCTATGTCCTCGCAGTCATACTCGGTAGAGTGCAGGTCCTCGAACTGGATAGCCATGTCCTTGGTGGGGTCGAGGGTGATGATGCCGTTGATGATGTTGCATCCGGTGTCGCCGTGGATGGTCTGTTCCACTGCATCGACAACAACGCGCATGCCTTTTTCGGACACATTTTCGCTATTGATCTCTTTGATGAGCCACGCACCATTCATGGCATCCAGATTATGTCGCTTCAGCACCATGATGACTGTGCCCTTGGCGTTCATCAGGTTCATGTACTGGGCATTGTACTGTGTTTGCAGCGTGTAGCGGCGCACGTCGGCCAGGGTGTGCATGATGCTTTTCTCGCTAGTCACATTGCGGCACGACTCCTCGGTCGAAATGAAATCATTGAACTTCAGGTTGTTGCCGCTCAGCTGGAAAGTGCCGTTGATGGTGTTGCAGCCATTGTTGCCATACACCTTGTTACCGCCCTTGAAGTCCAGATACAGGTAGGCCCGTTCCAGGCTATACACTTTCTTTTTGCGCATCGATATGATGTCCCATTCGCCATACAGCTGTTGGGCAGGATTGGTGATGGCCACTTCCTGCATGGGTTGCTCGACAGCGTTGACGTTCTCGATGTCCACGCCACGTTTCTCCATCTTCTTGTCCTTCTTTTTTCGGGCGTCCATCGTGGCGGGGGCCATCAGCAACGCGAATAAGAGGGCAAAAACAATATATTTTCTCATTACTGTTCTTTGTTTTGTTTTAAACTTCAAATTTCGCACTTTTTTCTCATCCTACCAAATCCTTTAGCCGTTTTTAAGAATTTATGCGATAAAATGTGAAAAATCAGGGTGGGGACAATCGATTTTTGGCGGTTGTGAAATTTTGGCCTACTTTTGTCGTTATATAAACGCATTCATGAAGAGATTCAGGACGATATATGGCCGATGGATCTTGTTGCTGGCCTTGCTGGCGACAATGGTCGGCGCACAGGCCCAAATCAACACCGACCAGGTGGTGAATATCGGGCGTAATGCCCTCTATTTTGAGGACTACATCCTTGCTATTCAATATTTTAATCAGGCTGTTAAGGCCAAGCCTTTCCTGGCAGAGCCTTACTTTTACCGTTCCGTTGCCAAGATCAGTCTGGAGGATTATCGTGGTGCTGAGCAGGATGCCGGTTTGGCGATTGAACGCAATCCGTTCATTGTCGATGCCTATCAGGTCAGGGGTGTGTCTAGGCAGAACCTGGGTGACTTCAAGGGGGCTATCGAGGACTATGATGCCGGACTGAAACTCATGCCCGAGGATAAGAACCTGTTGATTAATAGGGCAGTGTGCGAGAGTGCCTTGAAGAACTATGACGAGGCGCAGCAGACCTTTGACCGCCTGCTGTCGCTTGACCGGCGCAACGACCGTGCCTATATTGGCCTGGCGCAGATGAACCTTGCTCGAAAGGATACTACCGCAGCCCTTGAGAACCTGAACCGCGGCATTGCCTTGAGCAAGAACAACGCCAGCGCCTATGTCATGCGCTCCGAGATTTACACACGTTCTCATCACGATTTTGAGCACGCCTTGGCCGACATGGACAGTGCCATCCTGCTGGAACCGCGTTATGCGGGCTATTTCATCAATCGCGCATTCATGAAATACAATCTGGATGACTACTTCGGGGCGATGGCCGACTATGATTATGCCATCAGTCTGGATCCTGCAAGTCAAGAGGCCCACTTTAACCGTGGACTACTGCGTGCCGAGGTGGGCGACAACAACAAGGCTATCAGCGACTTTGACTTTGTGCTTAAGAGAAATCCCGCTAACTTCATGGCCCTTTATAACCGGGCCCTGTTGCACATGCGCACCAGGCAGTTCCGTGAAGCCGTCAACGATTTCACGGCCATCCTGAAGAAATACCCCGAGTTTGAAGCCGGTTATATGGCTCGTGGCGAGGCCAAGCGCCGTATGGGCGACAATAAGGGCAGCGAGGCCGATATGGAGAGGGCCATGGCCATTTTCCGCCGCAACAAGTCGCACGAATCGACTTTCAATCCTGCCGTAATCGAGGCTACTGCCGCTGTCAAGAAAGCCGAGCAACGTGCCCTCAATCCCGCTGAGGAAGAACCTGAGACCGCTCAGGACATCATAGACCGCTTCAACACGCTGCTCACTGTCAACGAGAGCAACCCCATCAAGCCGGAGTATGCTAACCGTCAGCGTGGCCATGTCCAGAACGACAACATCGAGGTGGAGCCTATGCCCATGTTCAGCCTTTCTTATTATGCCAAAGACGACAAACTGGGTAGCAGCACTCATTTTATACGCGAGATGAGTGATATTAATGACATGCGGCTCTTGCCTGGAACACTCACCCTCGTCGCGGGAGAATCGGTGTTGAATGCCGAAGACATTCAGCGCCACTTCAGCAATATTGAGTATTATAACTCATTGATGGTTAATGCCAAGCCCCGCAGCATCGACTATTTTGCCCGTGGACTTGACTACCTGCTTGTCAAGAATCCTGATGCGGCTGTCACCGATGCCGATGCGGCAATCTCGATGAACCCTCAGTTCATGCTGGCTTACCTCTTGCGTGCCGATGCCCATTACATGCAGTATCGCATGGCGCAGTCCCGTGACAATAACGGTGCAACCTTGCTGGCAGGAGCTCCTGATGCTAAGTCTCAGGCCATGTTGCGCCAGCGTCAGGACATCACCACACTCGATCTGGTGATGGCCGACCTGGATCAAGCCATCAAACTCTCGCCAAAGAATGCCTATGCCCATTACAACAAGGGCAACGTCTATATGCTGCAGGGCGACTATACCAGCGCCATCAGCAGCTACACCAACGCGATCCAGCTCAAGGGTGACCTGGGCGAGGCTTATTACAACCGCGGACTGATGTACCTGCGCATGGGTAATAAACCGCTGGGTGTGGCTGACTTGAGCAAGGCAGGTGAACTCGGTGTCCTCCCCAGCTACAACGTCCTGAAAAGAATGACCCGCTAAACAGGCGTCTAGCGGGTCAAGCGATGGGAATCGGTGTATTCCTTGATGAATTAAGGCATTTTAGGGCCGACCTCTTGGCTGCCGGTCAGCTCTTTGAGTTTAGCCTCAACTTTATTTAGACTACCCTCATTCTTGATGATTACCTTGTAATCCTTGTCCAGCAGATAGAAGCAGGGCAGGGTGGGAAGGTCATACAGTTCGCCGTACTCGATATTGCGGCTCTTGTTCCATCCGTTAATCATCATCTTGGGATATTTGGCCTTCTTCCACAGCTTCTGGTCATCATAGGGGTAAATGGCCAGCACAACAAGCTTCTTGTCGTTTGACATCTGGTTGATGGTTGCGTTGTTGGCAAGGCGCTCCTTGACGATTTCGCATGACTCACAGTCGGGATTGTTGAAATAGACGAGGATATAGTTAGCCTTCAAGTCCTTGAGATGATGCTCGGCTTTGTCATTGGGAGTGATGTAGTCAAAGTCGGCGGCGACAGTTCCAATCATGTTCTTCTTGGCACCTTCGAGCAACAGGCGCTGTTTCTCGATCTCAGCACCGCTGAGTACATAATTGTCAATGACGTGTTTCAGCACAACCATGTACAAGCCCTCGTTGTGCAACGAATCGGCTGCATTGCTGAATCGGCGTTCGGCCAGTTCCATCATCTGGCGGTAGCCCTTGGGGTCCTTGGCCAGTGTTTCCATTGTGGCGTTCATCAGGAATTCTGCTCTGGTCTGATCGAGTCTGACAATCTGTTCGAGCAGTTGATTGTATTTTTCGGGAGCAGGCAACGATTGTGCCTGGGCGCTGAACCATGCGGCGATGGCTACCAATGAGGCTAAAATGATTCTCTTCATTCTATCTGATTTTTGAATTTAAATGATTATTTTTCGGCAAAATTAGCTAACTTTGCCGAATAAAGTCATAAAACGATGAAAAAAATCGCAAAAACCAATGCTGCTCGTCTGCTGGATGCGGCAGCGATACCCTATGAACTCATCCCCTATGAGGTCGATGAGACCGACTTGGGGGCGCAACACATTGCCGACCAGTTGGGTGAGAACATCGAGCAGGTGTTCAAGACGCTCATCCTGCAGGGCGACAAGACGGGGCACTTCGTGTGTGTTATTCCGGGGGCCGAAGAGGTGGATTTGAAAAAAGCCGCTAAAGTGTCTGGAAACAAGAAGGTGGACCTCATTCCCATGAAGGAGCTGCTGCCCACCACAGGATACATCCGAGGCGGCTGCTCGCCCGTGGGCATGAAAAAGCCGTTCCCCACTTATATTGATGAGACCTGTATCCTGTATGATTACATCTATGTGAGCGCTGGCGTCCGGGGCCTCCAGTTCAAGATTGACCCGCAAGCGCTGGTCGGGTTTGTGGGCGCCGAGACCGTTGACCTGATTGCCGAGAAGACTGTATGAACACAATAGGCAAAATATTGACACTGACCACCTTTGGTGAGTCGCATGGGCCCGCCATGGGAGGCATCCTTGACGGGATGCCCGCGAGTGTGGACATCGACCTGGACGCGCTGCAGCGCTTTGTGGACCGTCGCCGCACGGGGCAGACCGCTGGCAGCAGCAGCCGTGACGAGAAGGATAGGGTAGAGGTGTTGTCTGGCATCTGGCAAGGCAAAACGCTGGGCACGCCCATCGGCTTTCTTGTGCGCAACACCGATGCCCGCAGTGCCGACTATGACGATATTGCCCGATGCTACCGACCCAATCATGCCGACTTCACTTGGGAGAGAAAATATGGAATCCGCGACCCGAGGGGCGGCGGACGGGCTTCGGCCCGCGAGACCGTGGCCCGTGTGGTGGCCGGCGGCATCGCCATGCAGGCTCTGGAATGTTTGGGCATTGAAGTAGAGGCCAGACATCTTCCTGTGGACGAAACCATTCTGAAAAGTGTGATGGCCGAGGGCGACACCATGGGAGGCATTATCGAGTGTACGGTCAAGGGCGTTCCCGTTGGGCTTGGCGAACCGCTCTTCGGCAAGCTCCACGCCCAGCTGGCAGCAGCGATGATGAGCATTCCGTCGGTCCACGGCTTTGAATATGGCGACGGTTTTGAAATGGCCGCCAAGCGCGGCAGCGAGGTGATGGACCTGTTTGAGCAACGCGAGGACGGCATCATCGGTACGGTGACCAACCATTCGGGCGGCATCCAGGGCGGCATCAGCAATGGCGAGGACATCGTGATGCGCATGGCCTTCAAACCCGTTCCCACTCTCATGCGCGAGGTTCCCACCGTCGACTGTGACGGCAATCCCGTGACCTTGCAGCCCCGTGGCCGCCACGACGTGTGTGTGGTGCCGCGTGCCGTGCCCATCGTTGAGGCGATGGCTGCACTAGTGATTTTAGACAATTATTTAATGAAGAAAACCAATGTGCTCTAACAATAAAAAGCAGTTCTACAAGGACTATTACCTGGCTGCAGGCGAATGTAATCCTCAGGGCGAAATGCCACTGACGTTGTTGATGACCCGTATCATCGAGGTGGCCACCCTGCACGCCAACTCATGGGGCGTGGGATATGCCCGGCTCATCCAGGATAACCAGGTGTGGGTGCTCTCGCGTGTCACCATCGAGATGACCTCCTATCCAAAGGTGAACACCAATTATCGCCTCACCACGTGGATCGAGGACTACAACCGCCACTTCTCACAGCGCAACATGCGCCTGGACGATGCACAGGGCAATACGCTGGGCTATGTGCGCACCATCTGGATGGTCATCGACATGAACACCCGTGCCAGCGTGGATATTTCCCAGCTGAGCTACATCCGTGAGAATGTCTCCGACATTCCGTGTCCCATCCAGCCCATCAGCCATCTAAGACCCATCGAGGAGGGTCATGCGGTGGACTACACTTTTGGTTATATGGATTGCGACTTCAACCGTCATGTCAACACCGTGCGCATTCTGTCGCACCTGATGAACCTGTTTGACATGGATTGCTATGATAGTTTCTTCATCCACCGCATGGAGATATCCTTTATCAAGGAAAGCCATTACGGCGAGACCTGTCAAATCGTCATCGACGACACGGATCCGATGGATTCCCGCATGAGCATTACCGATGACGAGGGAAACGACCACGTTCGCGCGCGTTTCCACTGGCAGGAACGCTAGGCTGTGCCGAGCCTTCAAATGGGCAGTTTGCCTATCATGGTTTGAGTGTCAGTGCTTAAGGATGGAATAGACTTGATGGCATGAATCATATTATTATATGTATTGTCATAACCGATTAGAATAGGGCATTTTATGCTTACTAAGGAGAAATAACCAACTCATATTAACCATTAAATCGTTTTAAGTGATGAAAAAGTTTTACATGATTCTCGCAGTTATCGCTGCACTGGCAATGCCTGCTCAGGCTCAGTTTCTTGGATGGATTGAGGTGGGTGACTATTACAACTCCACCGAACTGTACAACGGTTCTTATTTTGACATGGCACCGACCAACTTCTATCTAGCTCACACTGGTGTCCAGATGATTTACACGCCTGACTTGCTCACTGGTATGGCGGGCAAAGAAGGCTTGATGATCAAGTATCTGAATTTCAGGTACTATAGTGAATCATATGAAGAAATTATCCGCAATGCGAAGGTTTATCTTCGGGAAATTGATGAAACCGAGTTCGCTGTGGTGGAAGGAGTAAAGCAATTCTTTGACTTTGGCGAGCTTGTCGCTGAGGGCCGGTATGACATAGACTTGCTTGACGGCTATGGCGAAGACAAGGTTCTTGCAATGGAGATGGAACATCCGTTCCCCTTCACGCTCGGTAAGAGTTTGCTCGTGACCATTGTTCTAGACGCTGAAGATGACGACAACTGCACGATGGGCAGTGACTATGCGCCTTTCTACACCTCAGGCATCCGAGGCAAGGCAATGACCTATACCGACAATTGGACCAGCTTTGTGGATTATGCCATGGGTGAGAACTTCCCTGATGCGAGCGCTATGTTGGGTTGCGGAACAAACGTCGAACTCCCTGTAACCGAACTGGGTTACACCTATGAGAAAATGCCTGGCGATGTCAATGGTGACGGCTACATCGGCATCAACGATGTGACAACACTCGTCGATATGTTGCTGGGTGCCGATACTGGTTACCCCGTAAACGCCGACGTGCTTGTTGATGGCATCATCTCCATCTCTGACGTGACGGCGCTTGTCGATGTATTGTTGAGCGGAGATTGACCAGTTTGTTATTGGTCGTCAAGAAAGAGGGCTATTGCTGACTGAGGAAATCAGTCGATGATGCTGGTGCCGTCAATGTTTGAGAACTGCTCACGCAGGGCTGGAACCTTGTCGGCATCAGCTTCGATTGTCATCGAGCACACGTTGTCAAAGGCCTGCTCCACAACCTTCAGGTCGCTCTTCTTAACGACCTTCATCACATCGTTCATGCTCAGGTAGGGGAAGGTGAACGACAAGCGTGCCTGTTCGTGGCACTCGAGGATTTCGCCGGCTTCGATAGCGAGTTTAGCAGCCTCGCGATAGGCAACGATGAGTCCTGACGTGCCCAGCTTGATGCCGCCAAAGTAGCGGATGACCACGATGACGATGTTGGTCAGCTCAAATGAGTTGATCTGCCCCAGGATAGGCTTGCCGGCCGTGCCGCTGGGCTCGCCGTTGTCGCTGCTTAGGTACTCGTTGCGCTCGGTCCCGATCATGTAGGCCCAGCAGCAGTGACGCGCGTCATGGTACTCGTTGGCATAACGTTTGATGACGGCACGGGCCTCCTCGGCGCTCGACACGGGTTCGGCAAACGCCAGGAAACGAGACATCTTCTCGCGGTAGATACCCTGCGAGACACCCTTCACTGT
>CACYAW010000069.1 GCA_902772455.1 uncultured Bacteroidales bacterium | reverse complement strand
AATTATGTTGACATTTTTGTCAACCTATTTCAGGACAAGACATCCTTTTACTGTCGGCGAATTTAACGAATTTAACGAAGGCATCCGCGCTCAATGGAACGCAGATGCCCCCCTAAACTCTAACCCTAGACCGCTCGCGACAGCGAACATCAATGCGGATGCCCCCCTAAACTCTAAACCCTAGACCGCTCGCGCAGCGAGCATCAATGCGGATGCCCTCTCTAAACCCTAAACCCTAAACTCTAAACTCTAAACTGCGAGCGCAGCGAGCATCAATGCGGATGCCCTCTCTAAACCCTAAACTCTAAACTCTAAACTGCAGGCCCATGGCCTGCATTATTTGTAGAAGGTGATCCAGTTGGTGCAGTAGCGGGATTTGTCGGCGGTGGGGTGAATCTCGTGCACCTGGCCCTGGGCATCGCGCCACCAGGAGTGGTTCCAACCGGCGCCCATGTCCATGTACAGGGCGTGGCGGGGCTCGAACCGCTCCAGCAACTCGACAAAGCGTTCGTAGCTCACCTCGTCACGGCTATCGACGATGCACAGGCGTCCGTCTTTCTCGCACAGGGCACGGTAGTGGTTCACGCCCTCGCGCCACAGGGGACGCACGCTCTCGCCATCGTGAATGATGATGGCCTGGCCGAAACCCATGCCGCCGGCCTGTGCCACGCTGTCGAGCAGCTCGCCGTACTCGCCATTGACGAATTCCCATGTCGTGTCGCCAAACCATGCAAAAGCGCCACTGTTGTCAAAACACTTGGCGCCCTTGTACAGTCTGCCGCCACTCACATGGTCACCATCGATGTTGCTGTGGGCAAACTCGTCGAGCAACTCGTGGGTAAAGGCCGCCTCGGCGCAGAAGATGACGCTGTCGTCCTGTTGCGAGGGCATCTTGCCGCAAACGAGGTCGATGCGGCTGAACTGCGGATAATAGGCGATAAGGCCCGCCACGGTGGTGTCGTCAATCATGACGGGAGCCTGCAAGGGTATGGTGTCGTTATTGTCCATCGTCTTTTTAGAGGAATTACCGCCACAGCAGCACAACAGTAGCACTGCCAGCACGGGAAAAAGGAAATGGATAGTCTTGCTCATTATGCAATGGTTTTTAAAGTACTTATTATTTTCCCTTGGTCTTCTCGTCGGCAAAGCGGTTGGGATATTCCAGCGGCACACGCGGATGGCGCAATGCCCTGACAACGAGCCAAATGCCCAGCACGATGAAAGGGATGCTCAACAACTGGCCCTGATCGATGCCCCAATTGGCGCGCATCGCGATTTCCCAGGGTTCCTGCACGTTCTTGATGTACTCGATGAAGAAACGCGGCACGAAGATGCCCAGCATGAACACACCAAAGATGAGCCCCTCGCGCTCCTGGCACCGCCAGCGCCAGTACATCAGCATGCACACGGCAAAGGTCAACAGATAGAAAGCCGCCTCATAGATCTGCGTCGGGTGGCTAGGAGCCGAGAACACCGGCTCGGCGCCCTGCATCCACTGGCCCAGATTCTCGACAAAACGGAATCCCCAAGGCACAGAGGTCTCGCCGCCATAAATCTCATGGTTCATCAGGTTGCCGATGCGGATGAGCGCGGCCACCAAGCCCACAGGCACCACCAGTCGGTCAAAGGTCCACAGCATGGGCTTGCGTGTGACATAACGGCTGTAAAGCCAGATGGCAATCATGATGCCGAGCGTGCCGCCATGGCTGGCCAGACCGCCCTCCCAAATCTTGGGAATATCGGCCAGATGATGCGAGTAATACCCCCAGTCATAGAACAGGACATGGCCCAGCCTGGCGCCCAGAATGGTGGCCACCACCACATAGACGAACAGGCTGCCCACCCAGCTCTCGCGGGCGCCCTCGTGACGGAAGATGCGGTAAACAATCTCATAACCCACCAGAAAACCGATGGCAAACATCAGCCCATACCACCTGACGGTGACCGAACCGAAGTGAAACAGGACCGGACTCGCGGTCCAAGTGATAGAATCCAATATCATCGTATTGTTGTTATAATCAGTTAATGTGATGGCAAAGATAGCAAGTTTTTTCCAATCACATGAAAAAATAGTATCTTTGCAGAAAATAATCATACAGACAGTTATGGCAGAGAGTAATTTTATCGATTATGTAAAGATCCTGTGCCGCAGTGGCAAGGGTGGCAGGGGCTCGGCCCACCTGCATCGTGCCAAGTATGTACCCAAGGGAGGACCAGACGGCGGCGACGGTGGCCGCGGAGGGCATATCTTCCTGAAGGGCAACCGCAACCTGTGGACGCTGATTCACCTCAAGTACCAGCGCCACGTGTTCGCCACCGACGGGCAAGCCGGCAGCGAGAACCAGTGCACGGGCAAGGATGGCGAAGACCGCACCATCGAAGTACCCTGCGGAACAGCGGTATATGACGCCGAGACGGGACAGTTCCTGTGTGACGTGACCGAGGACGGGCAGGTCGTCAGGCTGCTGCGCGGAGGCCGCGGAGGCCTAGGCAATCAGCACTTCAAGACGGCAACGCGTCAAACGCCACGCTTTGCACAGCCTGGCGAGCCCGGCATCGAGAAAGCGGTCATCCTGGAGTTGAAACTGCTGGCCGACGTGGGCCTCGTGGGCTTCCCAAATGCGGGAAAATCCACCCTGCTGAGCGTCATCAGCGCCGCCAAGCCTAAGATCGCCAACTACCCGTTCACGACACTGGAGCCTAATTTGGGCATCGTGTCCTACCGCGGACAGCAGTCGTTTGTCGTGGCCGACATCCCCGGCATCATTGAGGGTGCCAGCGAGGGCCGTGGCCTGGGACTGCGCTTCCTGCGCCACATCGAGCGCAATGCTGTGCTGCTGTTCATGGTGCCTGCCGACACCGACGATATCCGCAAGGAATACGGCATCCTGTGCCATGAGCTGGAAACGTTCAATCCCGACCTGGTGGAGAAACCCCGCGTGCTGGCCATCACCAAGTGTGACATGCTGGACGAGGAACTCATCGAGCAGATGCGCCCCGAACTGCCCGACGACATCCCCAGCGTCTTTATCTCGAGTGTGGCACAGATGGGCCTGACAGAGTTGAAGGACCTGCTGTGGCGCACCATCAACGACGAGCGCAACCGCATCCCCGAGACACTGACACACCATGACCTGGATGAGCGTCACCGCGAACAAAAGGAGGATGCCTTCATCTTTGGCGCCGAGGATCTGGAAGACGATTCTCCCGACGCTGGAGGCAAGATGGTGGACTCTGGCGGCAAGCAATGGAGCGAAGAATACTGGGAAAGCGACTACGAGGACGAGAACAAGGACTTCCAAGTCGTCAGCGATGATTAATACTAGTGGCGCTTTTGCGCCACTAGTGGTCTAGAGTCTAGGGTTTAGGGTTTAGAGAGGCATCCGCGCTCCTGGGCCTCGCGCTAAGGCGCTAAGACGCTAAGTTTTATTATGCGAGCTGCGCTTGCGCGTTCTCACCACCTCATTAAGTCACCTCTAGACTTTTGATCTTTAAGCTTTAAGCTCTAAGCTGTTCGCTGGTGCGAACAGCTTAGCCCCCTAAACCCTAAACTCTAGACCCTAGACTAAAAAACGGACTTGAAAAAGTCCGTTTTTTATTATTTCCCTTCGTTGCTTAGGAGGAACCGCCGCTTGGGAGCAATCGCGACGAAGTCATCATGAGTTAACGGGGCAATGCGTTCCAGCATGCGGCCTAAGCGCCTTGCCATGTCATACTCTTCGGGTTCGCTTTCAGGGACCTCCTTGAGCAACTGGAGCACGCGGGGCTTGATAGCCGAGAACTCAAACACCATCGACGTGTTGAACCAGGCATCGGCATGACTGGCAAACGGCAGAATCCACATGTGCTCGCCACGCAACACGCCGGGCCACCATTGCAGCGTCTGCAACGCGCTGGCACCACGGCTGTTGAAGTCACGGTAGATGCGGCGCAACAGGCGGTTGTCATGCTCACCCAGTCCGGTTTTCTCGCCATAATAGATGGTTGCTTGGGCCGTGACAAAAAGCTTGAATTTCAACTCATCGTCAATCTCTGAGACCAGTTGGGGATTGAGGGCATGCAGACCCTCAAGAAACAAGAGGCTGTTATTCTCGAGCTTGAGCGTATTGCCATGATAGACGCGTTCGCCCTTAACGTAATCATAGGTGGGCATCGACACTTGGTCACCAGACAGCAAACTGGCCACATCACGGCTCAACTGCTTCACGTCCAGTCCATAAAACGACTCATAGTCGATCTCACCATTCATGTCCAGCGGGCGCTGATCCAGATTGAGAAAATAATTGTCGAGCGACACCACACAGGGCTGGATGCCATTGTCACGCAACATGTGGTTCAGAAAACGTGACGTTGTGGTCTTGCCCGAGCATGACGGCCCAGCAACAAGCACCATGCGTAACCCCTCCTGACGGAAGCGGCGCGTGATCTCGCTGGTGATGCGTTCCAGGCGACGGCTGTGCTGGAACTCGTCCTCGGCAATCAGGTCAGGCGCATAGCCTTGGGAGATGACGTCGTTAAAGAGCGAGACTCCGTCCTGCCCTTGTGACTCCATCCTGCGGATTGTTCCACAAAACTCCTCCAGTGTCATGTGCTTCTTGTCACTGGCCTGCTGTGCTACCGCATTTGCTACATTCTCAATCATTTGTCGTTTCTTATTATTTTGATGTTGTCGTTTTCAATATCTTGCTGTATCAACGGCGTGGGCCCTATTGCGCATCACAATAGGGCCCACGTGGTCTCGCTAGTAGTGGAAGCTGCTGCCTCCCAGGAATTCTCGCAGTAAGCTCGTGCTGGGGATGTCTTTCTCGTCCAGCGGCTCGAAATAACTCAAGAACTTGATCAGACGAGAAGCCACAGCATATTCGGGCACGCTTGAGGGAACTTGCTGCAATATAGGCAGCGCATGATTTTTCATCGCCGACAGTTCAAACAGCAGCGATGAGTTGAACATGGCGTCGGCATTCTCGCTGAAGGGCATAATCCACTTGTTCTCGCCACGGCGCACGCTGGGCCATCGCTTGATGGTGTCCAGCGCATTGCTGCCACGGTACTTGTGGTCACGCACGATGCGGCGCAACAAGCGGTTATCATAAGTGCCGATCCAGTTGTGGTCGTCGATGTTGAGCGTGGTCAACGCCGACACAAACAGGCGGAACTTTTGATAATCGGGAATGTTGCGTGTGAGTTCGGGATTGAGTCCATGGATGCCTTCCATGAGCAGGATGTCGCCATCCTCGAGTTTGAGCGTGTTGCCCAGGTATTCTCGCTCTCCCTTCACGAAGTTATAGGTGGGCATGGCCACTTCTTTGCCTGCAAGCAAATCGGTCACGTCCTTGTTGAACTGCTCCAGATCCAGGGCATAGAGTGACTCGTAATCATAGTCACCCGTCTCGTCACGGGGCGTGCGGTCACGGTTCACGAAGTAATTGTCGAGTTCAATGACCTTGGGCACGATGTAGTTGGTCATCAGCTGGATGGCCAGGCGCTTAGACGATGTGGTCTTGCCGCTGGACGACGGGCCCGCAATGAGCACCACGCGTGCCCCGCCCTCATGGTAACGGCGCGTGATCTCGTCGGCAATCTGGATGAAGTATTTGTTGTGCAAAGCTTCCACAACATTGATGAGCAACGGGGCATAACCTGCCCTGATGGCACGGTTAAGTTCGCCCACATCACCCAACCGGATAATCTTGTTGAAGTTGACGTGGTCGGTAAACGCTTTGAACAACTTGGGTTGCGGTTCCCATTGTGCCACACGGGTGATATCGTTGCGGTCAGGCCCCAGCAACAGCATGCCGTCCTCGTAGGGGACCAGGTCAAAGACCTTCAACAACCCCGTGGAAGGCACCAGCGGGCCGTAGAAGCTGTCGATAATGTCATCGAGCTTGTAATAGACTGTGTACAACTGATTGACACCTTCGAGCAGGCGCACCTTGTCCACGAGGCCCTGCTTGCGGAACATTTCCACGACATCGGTGGTGAGCCTCTCACGACGCAAGAAGGGGATGTCCTGGTCGATAATTTCGGTCATGCGCTGCTTGAGCTGTGCAATAACCTCGTGGGTCAGGAATGCTTCTTCGTGCTTGATTTGACAATAATGACCGTTGCTGATGCTGTGCTGGATGCACAGGCGCTTGCCGGGATACAGGTCGTTGAGGGCCTTGTAGAGCACCATGCACAACGAACGGGTATAGGCGCGGTAACCCGCATTGGGGATAATATCGATGAACTCAATGTGCTTGGGCGAAAAGACGGGGTAATGCATGTCCTCGACCTTGTTGTTGACCAGCACGCACACAGCATCACCCTTGAGGCCGATGCGCCCCTTGATAGTGTCATACAGATCGATAAGCGCTTCGCCTCCGTCGATATTCAAGTACTCGTTAGTATTCTTGCAGAACACCTTGAGCTCGTCGTACTTTTTCATATTTGCACCTGTGCTTACGGGTTTATTAGGCGCAAAGTTACAAATAATTCCCTAAAACCAGTGAGTATTTAACAACAAAACGCTTGAAAAAAGCATTTTTTTTGTTTTTATGGGTATGTGTATGAACAGATTGTTTTACCTTTGGACAAAAGTTAACCTATTATAGACCGACAATGAAAATAAAATTTTTTGTTATGGCAATGATGATTGTTGGCGCCATGTGCGGCTGCACAGCGCAGGAGAATGAAGCAGGTTGTGACGTGTTCAAGACCCGTAACGGCACAACCGTGAAGATGTATTGCATCAAGCACGGCAGCATCAGGATGCAGGTGGGCGAGAAATGGATCTATGTCGATCCCGTGACCACGGCAGTGAAGCCCGTGACCGACTACTCCAGCCTTCCCAAGGCCGATTACATCCTGGTGACACATGAGCATTTTGACCACCTGGACTCGGTGGCCATCAACCAGTTGAGCAAAGAGGGCACCACGCTCATCACCAATGCCCGCTGCCACGAGATGCTGGGCGGCAAGGGCACAGTGATGGCTAACGGCGACTTCCTCGAATTACCCAATGGCTGGACCGTTGACGCCGTGCCTGCCTACAACATCTCGCCCGACAAACTGCAGTTCCACCCCAAGGGCCGTGACAATGGCTTTGTGCTCACCATCGAGGGCATGCGCATCTACATCGCCGGTGACACCGAGGACTATCCCGAGATGAGCACCATCAAGGACATCGACGTGGCCTTCCTGCCCTGCAACCTGCCCTACACGATGACGCCCGAGCAGTGCTCCCATGCCGCCACGATGATCAAGCCCGCGGTGCTCTTCCCCTACCACTACGGCCAGACCGACATCCAGCAGGTAGTGAAACTGCTGGAAGGTAGCGGCATCGACGTCCGCATCAGGGATTACCAGTAACTCTAGACGATCTAGTAAATCTAGAAGGTCTAGAGAATCTAGAAAATCTAGAAAATCTAGAAAAACTGCCGCCGTGTCGAGGTGAATCGACGCGGCGGCAGCTGTTTTGGTTGCGGTTATCTTGAGGAGGGCCGTTGAGGTCTCTAACCTCAAACCCTACACTCTAAACTTCAAGGGTATCAAACAGTCGGCTTGATACCCTTGAATAAGGTTTACCAACCGGGGTTCTGGCTTGTGCCACCCTTGCTCAGCGTGATCTGGTTGCTGGGGATGGGGCACAGGTAGTACTTCTTGTCGAAGACACGCTGCTTAGATACCGGAATCACATAGCCTTGAGCATCCAGGTTGAAGGTCTCGTCGAGGTCAGCTACACCAGCGAGGTAAGCGCCACGATTGATGTTGGGATGAGCCTGGGTGTCAAGGAGGTCAAGCTGATGCCAGCGGATGAGGTCCCAGTAACGGTACCAGTTGTCGGCCATGAGCTCGCAACGGCGGGTGCGGCGGATTTCCCACAACAGGTTGCTGACGCCCATGTTGTTGGCGGGGTCGGCATCGGGTGTCATGGTCATCGCGGGCAGACCGGCACGTGCCTGCAGCTTGTTGACACTGGCATCCAGGTCGGTCTGGGTAAGGGTGCCCAGCTCGGCCTTGGCCTCGGCATAGTTCAGATAGATGACTGCCAGCCAGTAGATGGGAGCATCGGTGTAGTTCTTACCGGTGTTGATGCGGTAGTCCACTTCCATCTGGACATTGTCATACTTGGCAATGTTGTAACCCGTGGACGAGGTCATCAGCATCGAGTTGGAACGAACCCAACCATGGCCCTTGAAACACAGATAGGGATCCAGCAGAACGCTCAAGCGCTTGTCGCGGTTGGCGAGCATGCCCTGAATGCTGTAAGCATTGTTTGTGGGGTCGAGCATAGGATGGTCATTGGTATTGAGCGTGGTGGTAGCCAGGGGCTTGCCATCCAAGAACAGGAAGGCCTCGACAGCGTCCTTGCTGATACCGCGCTGCTGTGACGACGAAGCGGTATAGTCGGCAGTGGAGTGCATGAGCTGATCCTTCACGTAGTTGCGGAAGAAGATCACCTCAGAGCTCTTGCTCAGGTCAAGCGAATTGTACACTTCACCATAGTTGGCAGCGAGGCTGTACTTGCCCGAATTCATCAGTTGCTGTGAGGCGTCAACGCACTCATTGAGGTACTTCTGGGCACGGGTAGGATCGGCGGCCTTGCCGTTCTCCTCGACAGTGCGATATTTGCAATAGGTACCCTCAAACAGGCAGATGTCGCTCTTCATGGCAAGTGCCATGTCCTTGCTCCAGGAGTTCTTGCCACCGGCACCCAGGTTCTGTACGGCGTAGTTCAAGTCATCGAGCACAAAGTCCATGACCTGGTCACGGTCGGTGCGGGGACCATAAACGACATCGCTCTGAGCCACGGGATCGAGGACAACCTCTTCGAGCATATTGACATCACCATACATTCGCACGAGCTGATAATACTGCCATGCGCGGTTCAGGCGACCAACAGCGACATAATAGTTCTTCTCGCTATCGACAAGCGTAGAGTTCTCCAAGCCGGTCAACATATAGTTGCAGCGGCGGATCTCGGTGTAGGGTGAACTCCAGTAAGTGGAGGTACCAGGAACAGTGGTGAACATCCAGTCATCAAAGCTCGGATTCACCTGGTCGTCGCTCAAGCTCTTGAAATAGAACCAGCCAGAGCCGCCACCCTGTCCATATCCAGTATAGTTCTCGTACAGGACATTGCTGTAGCTGGCCACCTGATTGGTGTTGCTCCAGAATTCGGGGCCAAGCTCAAACTTGGTGCGCTCGCTCTTGGTAAGCATATCGTCACATGACGACAGCGACATAACGGCGAGTCCCAGACCACACAGTATAATTGATTTGAATAATTTCATAATTATATTTCTGTTTTAGTTGTAAGTTTTAAGTTGTAAGTTTTAAGTAGGATTTGTATCGCCTGAAAACTATATCGTCATGAGGTAATATTACTTAAAACGAAAAACTCAAAACTAAAAACTGATTAAACTTACTTCACGATGATTTCGCAGATGGAAACACGGTTCCAGCTCAGTTCATCAAACATGTTGCTGATACCCTGGCCCTGAGCGTTGATACGCTTGGCGTCGATGCCGTACTTCTTCACGAGCATATCCTTCACGCTGGCGGCACGGCCGTTGGCGAGGGTGATGTTGCGGTCAAGGGGACCATCCTTAGAGGCATAACCATTAATGGTGCAGGTAGCCTCGGGATGGGTCTTCAGGTAAGAAGCGATGCGCTCCACATTGGGCTGCTGGTCGGCATACACGGCCATCGAGTTGATGGGGAAGTGAACCAGGATGGTCATGTACTGCAACGACTTGTCAATCATACCGCTCTTGCTGCTCTGGCAAGCTGCAAGGTCCTTCTGGAGCTGATTGTTGCTGTTGTTGGCAGCGTTGAGCTGGTTCTGCAGCTCAGCAATGCGGCGGCCATAGTTCTTCTCAGCATCAGCGAGCTGGGCACGCAGGTCATTGATCTGAGCGTTCAGGGCGCCGTTGTCAACACCAGCGCCAGCAACAGCAGCGCTGCGGCTGGTGCCGAAGGTCACTTGCAGACCCACCGACCAGGTGCGGTTGATGGGATAGGTGCGGCCCCAGGTACCGTAACCCAGAGAACCCTGACCGGCGTTCATCTCGGGATCGATGGGGAGATCACCGCTGCCCTTGTGGAGCAGGCACAAGTTATTCACACTACCGTAAACACGCAGCTTGTCGATAAAGGCCTTGCGGGTCAAGTTCTCGGGCAGGGTGTAACCCAGCGTGATGTTCTTGAGGCGCAGGTAGCTCATGTCGACGAGGTACTTGGTCTGGGGATAGTAGTTGTGGCAGCCGCCCTCACCTGAGAGGCCTACCACGTTACCAGCGAACTCGTTGCCGGGGAACAGGCAGGGGAAGTCGTTATCCTCGCTGATGTTCACAATGCCGTTCTCGGGATCGTAGATATTGTACTTGGTCTGGTTAGCAAAGATAGCCAAGTCGGCCGAACGCATCATCGGGAAGACGAAAGCCGACTGGGTCCACATTTCACGCTTGCCCACACCCTGGAAGAAGACGTCAAGGTCAAAACCCTTGAAGTTACCGCCAACGTGGAAGCTGTACTCATAACGAGGCATCATGTTACCGATGATCTTGAGGTCACCATGGTCTTCCTCGGTGCCCTTGCCGCCATCGATCACACCGTCACCGTTCAGGTCCTTGTACTTGATGTCACCAGGGCCAAAGACGAAGGTCTGGGTCTGGATGCCGGTCTGGTCGGCAATGCCGGGAGCATAGATCCACGAGCCGTCGGCATTCTTGCCGGAGAAGTCGCTAACCGTGAAGTAACGGTCGGTCTCGAAACCCCAGATGTCACCCCAGGTCATGCCCTCGTAGGCATAGGCGCTGTTGCAGGGATAGCCAATCAGGCGAGAGTCGTTGTTCCACTTGGTCACCTTGGTCTTGGCGTCACCCACGCTTGCGCTGAAGTAAGCGCCGAAGTCCTTGTTGAACTGCTTGCGCAGGTCCAGGGTAGCTTCCCAACCACGGGTGCGGAGCTCACCGTTGTTGGTCACAGGAGCGGCAGCGCCCACTGCGGGAGGCAGTGCGGTGCCGGGGCCCAGCATGTCGCTGGTGGTGCGCTGATACCAGTCAAAGCCCAGGGTGAGCACGTCACCGAACATACCCAGGTCAATACCTGCGTCCATGGTGGTGATGCGTTCCCAGGTCAACGAGGAGTTCACCCATTTGGGCAGACCCAGCTCGGTCACCTTGGCGCCATTCTCGTTGAGCCAATAGATGCTGCCCTGAGAAATGGGGCTGATGAGCGACTGGAACTGGTTCTCACCGACGGCCTCGTTACCGATGGTACCATAAGAGAAGCGCAGCTTACCGTTGTCCACGATGTGGCGCAGGCTGTCCCAGTACTTCTCCTGGGTGAAGCGGTAACCTACCGATCCCGAGGGGAAGAATGCCCAATGGTCATTCACGGGGAAGCTCGACGAACCGTCGTAGCGTCCGTTCAACTCGAGCAGGTAGATGCCCTTGTAGTCATAATTGATACGGCCAAAGTAGCCGGCGGTAGCCTTGTCAAAGGTGCTGCTGTTGATGTTCCACTTGGTCTGGTCACCATAGGTCAGCGCCATCTCGGGATAGTCCTCGCTATAGAGCTGGGGCCTGTAGGCATAGAAGTAATCGCTGGTGTAGTTGTCACCGTTGACACCCACCATGATGTTGAAGTTGTGGGCGTCGTTGAAGCTCTTATTCCAGTTCAAGGTGGCGTTAGCAGCCCACTTGTTGCTCTTGCTGTTGTCGCGCCAAGCGTTGGTGTTGCCATCGTTCACGATCCACTGGGGAGTCACACCGCTCCAGTTGTAGCCATACACGGTGTGGTCACTCGAACCGCTGTTCATGTTACCGATCTCATAGGTGAAGTCGGCATTCAAGGTCAGGTCCTTAGTGATGTGCACGGTGGTGAAGGCGGTCATGCTCAGGCGGTCCATCGTCACGTTTTTGCGGGCGGCCTGCTTCTGCATGGCGATCACGCGGAAGTCGAGCTGCTCACCGGTGTTGGGATCGGCAATCGTGCCGCTGGGAATAAAGAACGAACCCCAACGCCAGATGTACTGGTACATGTTGTTCCAGGTATCGGCGCGTGAGAAGTGGCGGCGCGAGAAGTTGATGCGGGTACCAACGGTCAACCAGTCGGTCAAGTCGGTCGAGATGTTGGCAGCGGCATTGTAGCGCTTACGCATAGCGGGATTCCACTTCATGTTGTCCTCCTTGTAGTTGTAACCAAAGGACAGGTAGTAGGTGGTGCGGTTGCTGGCACCACGAACCGACACGTTGTGGCCCTGTGAGGGAGCGGCATGGTTGTACCAAATGTTCTGGATGTCATAGTCGGCATAGTACATGGGCTGGCTGCCGATGAAGCGGTAGTCACCCACGTCACCGTCGCTTACCCAGGGGCGCATCACGCCGTAGCCGATCTTCTTGCCGCCGTTCTGTTTCTGCCATGCCTCGGCATAGGGCAGCAGCTGGTCGAAGTACATACCGAAGAGCTCGACAGCGTC
>CACYAW010000068.1 GCA_902772455.1 uncultured Bacteroidales bacterium | reverse complement strand
GTATTCCACGTAGTGCTTGTCGTGGCGACGCACCAGCACGCGGTATTTGTCACCGGCACGCTGCACGTGCAGCACCTCGCAGTCCTCGAGCACCTCGCCGCCATGCTGCTTGCCCACGGTGCGCACATACTCGATGGTGCGGCCCGGAGTGGCCTGCCAGCAGTTCTCCGAAATCAGCGCGTGGCTGTAGATATTGTCGTTGGGATTCCAGTAGGGCGAAATCTTCTCGGTAAAGTCCTTGCGGTCGATCATGTAGGCCTCGCTCCAGGCGCGTGATGCGTCGAGTGAACGATAGGTAGCGTCGTCATGCACGAGGTTGACATAGCGGGTCATCTTCAGGTCGATGTTGCAGTGCTGCTGGTCGTCGCGGAAGATCTCCAGGTTGTGCATGGCGATGTCGCTGATGTCGGGGTTGGAGAAGGCAGGACGGCCGCCACCGATGCAGCGCCACGTCGAGCCGCGGTCATAGTTCACCAGGATGACGCGCTTGCCGGCCTCGGCAAAGTAGCGGAATGCGGCACTACCGGCCATACCGCCACCGGCAACGAGGATTTCGGTCTCGGCTTTCTCGATGACCGAGCCGTGCTCAAACACGAAGGTCTCCTTGCTCTCGCCATTATAGACGTCGCCCAGGGTAACCTGGTTGGCCAGCGGGGCACGCGGTGTGCTGTCGCCGGTCACCTCGATGCCGTGGGCACGCAGGATCTGCTTAGCGCGCGACACGCAGCGCTTGCCGCGGCAGGGACCCATACCCATGCGGGTGGTGTGCTTGAGCTCGTCCACCGAGATGTACTTGCGGTCGCCAACCACGGCGAGCAGGGTCTGCACATCCACATCCTCGCAGTGGCAGACGAAGGATTTGCCTTCCTCGGGGTTGGTGAGGGGGCGCAGGTTCAGAGGCTCGGGATAGCGCTCCTTGAGGATGAAGCCCTTCACGGTGTTCAGGTCATCCACCTGGGTTGCCTGTACGCGGGCCACATTGGTCTTGTTGTCTTTCTTGAGCACCTTCTCGATGAGGCCTTCGCCCACCTTGGCGCCGTTGTCGTCAACGAGGAAGACCTCCTTACCCTCTTCCACCTCATATTCTACAGGCAGGAAGATGATGTTCTTGCGCTTGTCGTAGCCGAAGATGGCCAGACCGGGGCAGTGGTTCACGCACTGCATACAGCCGATACACTTGTCATAATCGACCACGGGAACCGACGACGTGGTCGGCTTGGTGATAGCACCCTGCGGGCAGGCAAAGGTACAGGGGTTGCAGGCGAAGCCGTACAGACAGTTGATCTGCACATAGGGCTTCAGGGCCATGCGCTCCTCGCTGGGAACGCGCGGCTGGTCGAGCAGACGCACGGGGCGCTGCTGTGAGTCGATATACTGGCGGGAAACTTCCAGGTAATCCTCATAGGGGAAACGGAGACCAAGTTCCTGAGCCACCTCATAGGCCACCTGCTTGCCACGCAGCACGGCACTGGTGCCCTCGCCGATGCGGACGGCATCGCCGGCGCCATACACGTTGCGGCCAAACACCGAACGGCCCTTCACGAGCAGCTGGTTGTCGGGAATCAGACCTGTGCAGATGTTGATGATGTCGATATCGTCAATCACGCGCTCGGTGCCGGGGATGGGCTGGAAGTTCTTGCACTCGGCAATCACGGCGCCCTTGACACCGGTGTAGTCATCGTTAGGAATAGCGCGGATGAGCACGTGTGAGGTCATGATGGGGATACCCAGACGGCGAACGCGGTTGGCCTGAACGGGGAAACCGCCCTCGTGGTCCATGCCCTCGATGATGGCCTTGATGGTGGCACCGGCCTGCATGGCCTGGTAGCTGGTCAGGTAGCCGATGTTGCCGGCACCCACGGTGAGCACGCGCTTGCCCAGCAGGGTGTGCTCCTGGTTCATCATCTTCTGGAACACGGCAGCGGTGTAAACGCCGGGCACGTCATCGTTCTCAAACACGGGCATGAAAGGCACGGCACCGGTGGCTACTACCAGATGGTCGGCATCGATGTAGCTCACCTCCTGGGTGACGATATTCTTCAGGGCGATGCGGCGGCCTTCGAGCAGGTCCCACACGGTATTGTTGAGCAGGATGCCGTCATGGTTCTCGCCGGCAAGGGTTTTGGCGATGTCAAAACCGCGCATGCCACCAAACTTCTGTTCCTTCTCGAAGAAGAAGAACTGGTGGGTCTGCATATTGAACTGACCACCTTCGGTAGCGTTGTTGTCCACCACGATGTTGGGAATGCCCAGCGCGGTGAGCTGCTCGCGGCATGCCAGGCCGGCAGGGCCGCCGCCAATGATGGCAACAGTGGTCTTGTAAATCTTCGTCTCATGGGCAGCACGGGCCTTGCCCTCGGGCATGTAGTCCTTGGGGATCTCGCGCACCTCTTTCACACCGTCAATGCTGGTGATGCAGATGCGGCGCACCTGACCGTCAACAAGCATCTCGCAGGCACCGCACTTGCCGATACCGCACTCCAGACTGCGATTGCGGCCGCTGGTGCTGTGGCTGTGCACAACAAATCCTGCCTGATGAAGGGCGGCGGCTATGGTTTTGCCTTTTTGACCGCGAACGGTCCTCCCTTCAAACTGGAACTCCACGTATTCTTCTTCTGGAAGGTCAAGAATAGGATGATTCTCAATTTTATACATAATGACTGGTTTATATATGGTTATAGTTTCTAATTCAGTCGTTTCATGAACACCAGAGCACTGCGGCAATCCTGTCATTACACAGTCACCGCACTACCATGAATACACCCCATAACACCCTGGGCAACAAATAGTTGCCAGGGAATCAATGTGTCATAGGTTTCACTTGAGTGAGTGAGTGAAGTAAACAGAACTCTGATGACACGGCAAATTTAACTATAATTCCCGATTTATCAGCCTGTCAACATAAAAAAAGTGAATAAAATTATGACTATGATATAGATGTTGGCTAAATCCCTGCGGGGGCTAATGCGAATTACACGAACCGTTTGCTCGGCTTAACTAATTTAACTAATTTGGCATTATATTCTTCGTGGAATTCAGCTAATTAGCGAAATTCGCATTAAAAAACCATCGAGTTCATCGGCTATATCATTTCCAAAAATATTGATGTCCGACCTAAGCCCCGTCAAGGGCGGCCACGGCTTAGGCAGGGGTGCAACGAGGCAAAGCCGAACTAAGCCCCGTTAGGGGTGGCCACGGCTTAGGCAGGGGTGAAACGAGGCGAAGCCGAACTAAGCCCCGTTAGGGGCGGCCACGGCTTAGGCAGGGGTGCAACGAGGCGAAGCCGACCTAAGCCCCGCTAGGGGCGGCCACGGCTTAGGCAGGGGTGAAACGAGGCGAAGCCGAGTGAAACCCCTGCAACAGTCAACTCTCCTGTCCAAGCCCCGTAGGGGCGGCACTAGGTCCTTGATACAAATCCACCTAACCTATCCACCAACAAAAACCATACGAAAAAACAGGGCACACACGTCTCTCAAACCTAATCTTGAGAAATGGTGTCCCGTTTTTCTTTATAAATATAGGTAGCTGGATAGCATTACTTCTGCCCCGCACGCACGGGGCGAACGGTATGACCGATAAAGCGGCTCACACTGTTATGGGTCACTTCATTCATATAGCAGTACAGGTAATAGGCGACCGACGGCCACTTGGAATAGATCGTAGCGGTCCAGTAATGGCCGTACAGATTACTTCCCACAAGCGAAGTGCCATCACGGTAACCCGAGTTGGGCAAAAAGATCTTATTGCCGCTAGGGCCGGTAATCAATTGGCCGACCACGCCGTTCCTCGTCGTTCTTGTCCAGGTGCATTTGTGGATCAACTCATCCATCTGCTCCAGCGTTGGCGTGCGCCACTCCGGGCCCCAGTTCACACTGGCGGCATCATCGTCCTGTTCCAGCACCGTCTTGTTGTCAACAGTACCATATTCGCTGTAAGTGCAGTACTTCGTCAACGAGTTTTTACTGCCGTCGCACCACATGTAGGTACTCCAGTCATAACAAGACTTGGGGGCTGTCTCGCCCCAAGCGAAGTAGTCGCCATAGTCCTCGGGGCGGCGGGCGCCCACATTGCAGGTGGCCCACAACGTCCCGCTGGGAAGACCCAGGTCAACGTACTCGTACGAACCCCACATATCGTTGCCCAGGATGATGGCAATAATCGCATTGACGTCGGCGATGTTGATTTCGACATCGCCGTTCACGTCGGCAGCGGTGGCGTCACCATGTCCTCCCAGGATAATGCCAATAACGGCATTCACGTCAGCAATATTGACCTCGCCGTCACGGTTCACGTCGCCTCGAAGCAAGTCTTCCACTATGAGTTCGAAATACTGGCTCCAGTTCTCGTCAGTACGATAGGCACGGCCCGACCCCTGCCGCACATGAAGCGTGCGGCCAGAATAGTCGGGATAACTAGAAGGTGGAATAGGCATCAAAAAGAATGCAGAGTTCTCCAAAGCGGTTGACGACGGGTCAATAATGTAGCAGTACACATCGGCCAGGCTTGTACAGAGGGCAAATGCACCGGAACCAATGGAGGTTACTGAGGGGGGGATGGTCACACTCTGCAGGCCACTGCATTCTCGGAACGCATAACCACCGATGGTGGTGACCGAGGAGGGAATCGCCATGCTCACCAAGTGGCTACAGCCCAGAAAAGCTCCATATTCAATGGAAGTGACCGAAGTGGGGATCTTTGTGTTTTGACAACCTGCAATCAACATATTGCGCCCCGTCTCAATAATGGCGTTACAATCGTTGCGTGAGTCGTATTTCGGGTTTGCACTATCCACTTCCATGCTTTTCATGCCACTGCAATAGCTGAACACTTCGCCGCCGATAGCAGTAACCGAGGCAGGAATAGTCACGCCCGACAGGCTAGAGCATCCATAGAATGCACGAGGGGCGATGGAAGTGACCGAGTTGGGAATCGTCACGTTAGGCAGACTACTGCAGCCGTAAAAGGCGTTATTACCGATAGTGGTGACCGAAGCGGGAATGGTCACACTCGTCAAGGCACTGCAGTAAGAGAACATTTCTCTGCTAATCGTGGTGACAGACGAAGGGATAGCCACACTCGGCAGAGCAGTACAATGCGAGAAAGCGCCCTCACCTATCGAGGTGACCGAATTGGGTATCGTCACGCTCGGCAGACTACTGCAGCCGTAAAAGGCGAATTTACCGATCGCGGTCACCGATGCGGGAATGGTCACACTCGTCAAACTGCTGCAAAAGGCAAACATCCCGTTGCCGATAGTGGTAATGGAGCTAGGAATCGTAATGCTGGGCAAGCTAGTGCATTCTTGGAACGCAAAGTTGCCAATCGAAGTGACCGAGGCGGGAATAGTTACTCTCGTCAAACCTGAACAGTACGCAAAAGCATATTCGCCAATAGTGGTGACAGAATTAGGAATGGTCACACTGGTCAAGCTATCACAGCCATAGAACGCTTGGGGACCAATCAAGGTAACCGAATTGGGCATCGTCACGCTCATCAGTTTATAGCTTTTAAAGAACGCCGCAGCACCAATCGAGGTGACCGAATTGGGTATCATCACGCTCGACGGGCAACTGCACTGAGCGAACGCTCCACCACCGATGGCGGTGACCGAGCCCGGGATGACGGTGTTTTTACAGCCTGCAATCAACGTGTTGCTTGCTGTCTCGATGATGGCATTGCAGTTACTGCGGGAGTCGAACGTCGTATTTCCGCTGGCCACCACTAGATGCGACAGGTAGTAACAACCCAAGAACAGATAGTTGCCAAGGGAGGTGACCGAGGTGCCAATAGTCACACTGGTCAGGCTACTGCAGTTCCCAAACGCATTGTCGCCAATGGTGGTGACCGAGTTGCCGATGGTCATACTGGTCAGGCTGCTGCAGCGGTTAAACGCATATTCGCCAATGGTGGTGACCGAGTTGCTGATGGTCACACTGGTCAGGCTGCTGCAGCGGTTAAACGCACAGTCGCCAATGGTGGTGACCGAGTTGCCTAAATCGATATTCTTCAAGCCACTACAATTATAAAACGCATATTCCCCAATCGAAATGACCGAGTTGGGTATCGTTAAACTGGTCAGGCCGCTGCAACCCTCAAATGCCCAATCGCCGATGGCGGTGACCGAGCTCGGAATGGAAGTCGCCACGCAGCCTGCAATCAACGTATTGCTTGCCGTTTCGATGATGGCGTTGCAATTGCCACGGGAATCATACGTCGTATTTCCACTGGCCACCACGATGCTCGTCAGGCTAGCACAGGATCCGAACGCGCCGCGGCCGATGCTTGAGGTCGAGTTGCCGATGGAAACCCTCATCAAGCCACTGCAGCCCTCAAACGCATCGCCTTCAATGGTGGTGACCGAATTAGGTATCGTCACCTCTGTCAGAGAGACGCAGTCACTGAATGCATTGCCGCCAATGGTGGTGACCGAGTTGGGAAACGACACTCCAGTCAGTTTTTCGCAATCACTGAACGCCCAATAGCCGATGGTGGTGACCGAGTTGGGTATCGTCACTCCCGTCAAGTCTTTGCAGTCCGCAAACGCCCAATCGCCGATGGCTGTGACCGGATAGGCCATGCCGTTGTCGCTGACACTCGAGGGGATGGCCACATTGCCGGCGCGGGAGCGGTCACAAGCGTAGACACTGGCCTCGTTGTTGCTGATTTCATAACGGATGCCGTCTAATTCAACATAATAGGCAGCGGTGGCGGTAGCCGGCAACAGCAGCGCCAGCAGCAACAGGGCGGATATAATAAAACTTCTCATTCTTCAATATTTGTTCTATGGGTAATTATTTCATCAGGTATTCACTTTCTGACCACAAATATACGCAATTAAGACTTTATGACAAGGGCATCTTGAATGTTTCTCAACAATCTCATTGAATTTCTTCAAAAAATGTAAAAAAAATTGACACTAAGCGACTTTTACAAGGGCTTAAAAACAGGAAAAGCCAAACGGCCCCAGACAGGTCATTTGGCTTTATAAAGGCTTGGGGCCGAAGATGCCACCGCTTTATTCCTTAGGATTTCTGGCAAGCCAGTCAAATGCGTGCTTCAAGTCATCGGCTTGATAGATGACCATATCTACCATGAATTCGGTGGGAGACGGCCCCATCAGGTGGTACAGACTTCCTTCATGGAAATAGAACCGCCGGTCAAAGCGTTTCCCATTCTCGTCATAGTCTTGAGTCAGGGCAAACAGCAGCCGCTGGGAATAGGAGTCGAAAAGATATTCCTCATTGTACTTCTTTTTCCCGATATTATAACTGCGGGTCACGTAATAAAGCGGGTAGTAGAAGAAGTGCGGGTCACGGTCATCGGTCATCATGTAGGTGCCTTCAACCGTGTTGAAGAAGAAGTGGAGCGTCTCGGTGGTTTTGCCTTGTCCGCGCACAGTGTAGTTGAGCGTGGTCACCATCTCGTTGCCCATGCCTTTGTTCTTCTTCGAGTCCTCTTTTGCTTTTTGATAGGCATCGTTGATCGATGAGATAACAGGGTCAGACTGCTGGGCCGCAGCGACAAGCGCCATGATAGTGCAGCCCACAAACAATAGTGTTCTTAAATATTTCATAACAGATACATTTTTGCATTCTTCATTTGGGAGCCCAAGCGCTATTGATTCTCGGCGCGCACAGCACGCACAGTGAACCCGCATTCGCGGTAGAAATGCCAGTAACCACTATCCTCCGAATCAAAGTACAGGCAGTAAGCGAAATTCGAGGCGCTATTAGAAAGCGTGAACGACCAATAGAAGCCGATAGATCCCGCATCCTCGAGCGAGTCATCCATGCGATAGCCTGCGGCTGGCAAGAACAGGGTATTTCCATTGGGACCGGTGAATAGCATTCCGAACACGCCATTCCTTTGGGTCCATTGCGCAGAACAATCCGTAAGCTCGTCAATCTGCTCAATTGACGGCATGCGCCACGCCGGGCCCCAATTGACGCAAGCGGCATCGTCCTCAGGATCCAATACCTTCTTATTGTCCACAAAGCCCTGATAGCCATATTCGCTATCGGTGCAGTACTTCAAAATCGAACGGCTGTAATTGTACCAAGAGCCACCGTACCACTTGTAGTTGCTTTCGGAATACTTCTGCTTGGGGGCTGTCTCGCCCCAGGCGAAGTAGTCGCCGCTGTCCTCGGGATTGGTCGCGCCCACGTTGCACGTTGCCCACAGTGTGCCGCTGGGCAAGCCCAAATCAACCCATTCGTGTTCGGGCCAAACACTGCCGCCAAGGATAATTCTAATGATTGCGTTAACATCGGCGATGTTGACCTCATCGTCGCCGTTCACATCAGCAGCCGCGGCGTTACCTTCACCTCCCAGAATAATCTTGATGACGGCATTCACGTCGGCAATGTTCACCTCTTCATCAAAGTTTACGTCACCATAGATGCCTTGAGCATAGGTAGCGGCTGGTAGCATCAGCACTCCCAGCAACAGGACGAGTAATTGCAGGTTCTTCTTCATAATTTGATAGATTTAGTCGGTTTATTATTCAATCGACAAAAATAATAAAAAATCCTCAATAATGCGGACGCCAAAAGCAAAAAATAGTTGCTTTTGCTGTTTAACCAAATCATTGTTCAAATCGTTTAAAAAAACTAGCCCCCAACCACCCAAGGAACACGAAGCCAAGGAGCCCTAAGCCCTAAACCCTAAACTCTAAACTCTAAACTCTAAACTGCAGGCCCATGGCCTGCATCTTAGAAGATCTTTTGGGCGAACATGGTCAAGTAGATGCGCCAGTTGCGCCAGATGTGGCCCCCGTCGGTTTCTACATACTCATATTTGTAGCCCTTGGAATCCCAGTAGTTGCGCAGATCGACGGTACTCTGATACAGGAAGTCGGTCTTGCCCATGCCCATCCAGTACAGTTTGGGCTTGCTGCCAAACAGCCGTGCCGACTGCTGTGCAAAGTCGGGGTCATTCTTGATCTGCTCGGCGAAGGACTGGTTCCTGGACCCCGTGCTCAGGTGCAGACCGGCCGAGAACAGGCCATAGTAGTCAAACGTTTTCGGGTAAGTCAGGCTGATGGCAAAAGTGTGTCCGCCACCCATCGACAGGCCGCACACGGCACGGCCCTCACGTTTCTTGACAGTGCGGTAATGGGCATCAACATAGTTCACGATATCCATGAAGCTCGCAGGGATCGTGGCAACGGCAGGTGCCGTAGGGCCTGTGCCGCTGTTCCCGAAGCCGGGGGTGTACATGCCCCAGGACCACTCGCCCGGTGCTGCCTGGCAGTTGGGGTTGCCGTTAGGCATGACAACAATCATCGGTTTGGCCTTGCCCATCGCAATCAGGTTGTCAAGGATCTGTGCGGCGCGGCCGAGTTCGCTCCAGGCATTCTCGTCACCGCCAGCACCGTGCAGCAGATACAGCACGGGATACTTGCCGCCTTTGTCATAGCCGGGCGGCGTGTAGATGGTCATGCGGCGTTGCATCTTCAGCGTTGGACTGTTGTACCACACCTTGGCAAGGTTGCCGTGGGGCACCTCGTTCACGCGGTAGAGGTCACCCTTGTCCCCCTTCTGCTCGCTGACGATGAAAATGTTGGTAAACGATACGATATCGCGGTTCACATAGATGTTGGCCGGGTCTTTCACGCCCGTCATGCCATCGATATTGAACGTGTAGCTGTACATTTCAGGAGCCAGCTTGTCGGTAGTGTAAGTCCATACGCCTCCAGGCCCCTCAGTCAACGCAGCCACCCCGGGGGCATCATAGGTGCCACGACCAGGAACCTCGATGGTGCGTGTGGGCAGGAAGTCGCCCGTCACCTCCACCTTGACGGCCTTGGGGGCAAAAAGGTTGAAAGTCACTGTGCCGTCGGGGTTGATGACAGGAGATTGAACGTTGGCGTTATTAAAGAGTTTCTCCTGTGCCGTGGCGCTCAGGCAGCACATTGCCGCAAGAGCCATAATCATAACTATTCTTTTCATGCGATTACTATTTTAAAAAAATTGTGGTGATCAAAACATTAAATTCATTCACCCTGTAAACAACAAGTACGCAAATTTCGCAATAATCCTTGAAGCACGCAAACATTTTACCCAAGAATTACCGAATAAGCTGACGGGTGCTATCAGCTGGGACGGTTCTTTTGACTGGCCAAAGCGAAGCGACGCCATCACAAAGAACCGTCCCAACGATGCACCACCCCCGCAACCATCACCATCCCGGAAAAGTCATCATACAGTATCCTGCAAAAGAACAGAATAACATATTCGCCCAGCAAAAGACACGATTTTTCAAAAAAAACTCTTACTTTTGCATCAAGCATTTATCATAACCAATTAGAATAGTAACTATGGCCAGCAAAAAACAAAACAATCAAGTGCAACCTCGCATAAAGAATAAGGGTGTCATCGTAGACCTGTTCGTTCTGTGGCTCGCTTTGACCGCACTTTCATGTGCCGCAATCAATCTTCACATTTCGCTGAATAAGCTGGAACCAAAAGAAGACGAAGAAGAATGACCCATCACTAGTGGTTATGTCTAAAATCTTTCGACAGAGCTGAACTCAAAATGCCACAAAATTCAGCTCCGATAATCTTTACAAGGAACTCCACCAGTCGCCCAACTGAGTCCTAACACTTGTGAGAAAGCCACTTGCGACGCTAGCCATTAGGGTTTCACGGGTGCTATCAGCTGGGACGGTTCTTTTGACTGGCCAAAGCGAAGCGACGCCATCACAAAGAACCGTCCCAATGATGCACCACCCTTGCAGCCGCCACCAACCCTAAAAATCACATCAAAAGAACCATCCCTATTTTGCTATGCCCACATTAGGGTTTCACGGGTGCTATCAGCTGGGACGGTTCTTTTGACTGGCCAAAGCGAAGCGACGCCATCACAAAGAACCCTCCCAATGATGCAACACCCTTGCAGCCGCCACCAACCCTAAAAATTACATCAAAAAGAGCCGTCCCTATTTTGCTGTTTACTTTAATCGGTGGGTTATTTCATCTCGGCATCAATCCAGCCCAGAAGCGATACCAACGAGGCATTCCAGTTGATGGCAATTTCGTTGCTGGCATAGGAGCCTGTAACGTCGATGTAAGACTCATCGGGTTGCTTGGACGGGTAAGGCAGACTGCCGTCGACGTTGTCCTGTTGGCCAGGATTGGGGCCGCCGGCGAGCAGGCCGGGCATGGGGGCATCAATGCCGTCGGCCGACGAGATGCGATGGTGGATGTTCTTGGGGGGCTTGTGGCCATAGCCGGTCACATAGCAGTATCCGGTGGCATTACGGCCCAAAACATAATCGGCATTCTGGAGAGCCGCTTCAAGATATTTCTTGTCGCCTGTGGCACGGTAGCAGTACAGGTGGGCAAGACCGCTGGTGCAGAAGCACTCGGACAGGCAGCCCCAACCGTAGTCATTGGCATGATTACCGGCGGGGGTATTAAACGACGAGGACTTCAGGGTCGACAGCTGATAGTCACAGAAGCCCAACAACTTGTTGAGCATGAGGTCATGCATGCCGGTGTTGTCATCACTGCAGGTAATCCATGAATACATGGCAAGTCCGGTGACATTTCCCCAACCGGGTTGTGAGAATCCGCGCTCACGCAAAGGCTGTGCGGCTTTAAGGAAGAACTCGTCGCCCGTGAGCAGGAACAGCTCGGTAGCAGCCCACAAATGTTCGTCGCTGGCATCGCTGTCGCCGTAGGTGCCTGTGGTCACATCGGGGTCAAACTCCTTGTTCATCTTGTCTTGGTCATAGACGGCCTCAGGGTTGAGCTCGGCCCAGTGATAGGCAGCCAAAGCGGCTTTTTGGGCCTGCCCGGCAAATGCGGGATAGTCTTTGTTGCCCTTGTAGATGCGTGCGGCAAGTGCCATTACAGCAGCAAAGTCATAGCTGGCGGTCACGCTCTTTTGCACCACATAGCGCTGTTGGTGGCAATCGGTGGGCATGACAAAACCCTCGAAATTGGGTGTCGTCAATTTGTGGTAAACGCCTCCGTCATAGGGATCCTGCATGGTGATCATCCACTTGAGATTAAACATGAGCTCATCAAGCAGGTCTGCAGTGTTGTTGTCGCTCTCGGGAATGTCGGCGTTGAGACGATTGAAATACTCTTTGTTCTGCTCGTAGGCCATGAGCATCAGTCCCACCGAATAGGATGAGTTGACGATATACTTGTTGTAGTCGCCGGCATCATACCAGCCCAGTGGCGAGGATATGATGGCGCCTGCAGGACGGCCAGGCGAAACTGCCGATGGATGGATCATGACCTTTGTGTCGGGATGTCCTAAGGGACGGCCATAAACACCGGCATATTTGCCGTCGATGGCGATGCCCGAGCGGTTGAGGTAGAAGGCCTTTAACGCAGCACGAGTTATGTTGTTCAATGCGTGAGGCTGCACGTCAAAGCGGGTCTTTTGGCCATTGACGCTCAGCTCATAGGTGCCGGGGACGGTAATACCCGTGATTTCGACGATGGTGCGTTTCTTGTTCGACCACGGCGAGGTGCTGGTCCTCAAGGCCTTGGCTTTGCCCACACGTTTGCCGTCGG
>CACYAW010000067.1 GCA_902772455.1 uncultured Bacteroidales bacterium | reverse complement strand
GCACGAGGGCGACGAGGTCACTGTCAAGCTCATCGAGATTGACAAGAAGACCGGCAAGTTCCGCCTGTCGATGCGCGCCCTGCAGGACAAGCCCGAGGGTTATGACGAGCGCAAGCAGGGTGGTAACCGTGGTCCCCGTCCCGGTGGCAACGGTGGCAACCGCGGCCCTCGCCCCAACGGTCCCCGTCCCAACGGTAATGGTGGCAACCGCGGTCCCCGTCCCAACGGCCCGCGTCGTCCCCGCCGTGACGACCGTCGCGACGACGAGTAACCCCCACAACTCCTCCCCTAAGCTAGGGGAGGTGCCCGCAAGGGCTGAGGAGTATGACATATCAATAGCAAGCGCCGAGGCCCAATGCCCTGGCGCTTTGTTTTCGTTTCGTCGGTTATAAAAGGAAGACAATAAATACAATAAAGACAAACTTTGATTGCTGTTGCAATTTAGTTTCTAATTTGGCATCCGCGCCCATTGTGGCCTCACGCAAAGGCGCAAAGTGATTATTTTGCGACCCCTTGTGAAGCAATCTTAATAAAACTTTGCGGCTTAGCGTGAGGCTACGCGGACGGAACGGAAAAAATGAACGGAAAACTATTAAAGTGAGTAGATATATTTATTTTGTTTTTGTCAGTACTTACGATGTCAACAACGTTTTCCGTTTCTTCCGTTATAATATATAATATAGGCGGACGGACGGAAAACTCTTAAGTTCTTTTTTAGATGCGAATTTCGCTAATTAGACTTAACATCCATCATCAATTCCATTTTCTCCTCTCCATTCTTTTCCCTGAGCGAGAGTAAATTTTTTATATCCTCCTTGTTCTTCAAAAAAAGAATGTAAATTCTCATGAACAAACTTCCCATTATCAGTATAGATGCCCGCTAATGTCCATGGCTTAATTGGTTCATCTTCTGTTCTTTTACATAATACCCAGATATAAGTGTTGTTCTCATTTATCGCATAATCAAGTATTTTTGTGCTACCATAAACATTACTGGTCAGCAATTTCCCTTTGGAAAGATTGCCATAATAGTCTAATAATGCAGTATCTGATACTTCTAGGGGACAGAGAGGAAAATCTGTAGGTGTTTTCCAATTTTTTTGAACCGCACTGCTCGGACTATTTGCATTTACAAGATGAATATTTTCCTCTTCAGTTATTTGGTCAGAATGAATAGGCATTTGTTGAATTCTAGTTCTCTGTTTCCCATTCTGCATCAATTCTCTCATAATCTCCATTTGAGGATTAAAACCGAGTGATTTATAGATCCATTCTCCCATTTTTCCTCCTTTTGACCCATCATTAGACATTTTTGCCCATTCATTCATGTTATCTAAAGTCCTTTTAGCTTCTTCTTTAGATACTGTTCTCATCCAGCTGTAGTCTGGGTTTTGATTGGCAAAATTTCTGATTAGTGCCGGATTACTCAAAAAGTCTTCAATACTGCCACAATAAAAAATAATTTTCTTTAGTGTGGCGGGGTTTTTCAAAACATTCTCTAGACGTGTAAGCCAATGAAGGTTTTCGGTACGATTATTCCGCCTATTTGAATCCTTATGGTCAACAACATAAACCTTAGTGTCACGCTCACCGTAATAAGCAGTAGCTACGATATGATGAACTCTAACATTGCTAAGGTACATATACCCGTTCGCATCATTAGGTATGCCAAAAGTCCATGTATTATCATATTTTCTCATCCTTTTATTAAGGCGAGCATGACGATAAACAGCACCATTATCGCGAACAGAATAATGCTCACCTTTAAAATCGCATTCACGAACTTCATTGTAATTGTTCAACAAATCAGTTATCTCCATAATTAAAAAAAGTTTTAAATATGAATCTTAATGTTTTTTCCCACTCCTCTTCAGTTTTGTAATCCAATTTGACATCAATCATAGTGGAACCATACAATGTGTTAACCATCGTGTATACTTTTATACCATCGGTGCTTTCAAAAGATTTAAAATCAAATAAAGGATTCGCCTCATACTGCGGTTTTAAGGCCATAAAGTTGTTTCTCGAAAAGCAAACTCCATAATCAGTTAACATAAAATCAGGAAGTTCTTCCACATCTTCCATTCCTAAAGGAATTCCAAAAGCAATGACAGGTTGTATTTGCATACTAGATAATATTCTGGGTACAACCTCCATAAACTGAGAAACTGCCCTTCTGTTTTCCATCTCTTGAATTGACTCCTCACTATTTACGTCAATTAATGACGGATCAATTGCCAACTCTTGAAAAAAGTTGCGATTGAGTACCTTTGAGATTAACATCAATTGATCAACATGTAATGACGAATGTTCAAATATCTTATACACATTGTTTCTTTGGCAACAAATCATATCAGCAAATTTTGTTATTGGGATTTGCTGTCGTCTCACCTCTTCCTCAATGAGTCTTCCTAATAATTTTCTTTTAGCCATAATTATTTGAATTTTAAAGATTATTTTTTGTTTGCAAAATTAGTGTCCTATATAGAGCCTAGCAAGAATTTAGTGTATCCTATTAGAATACATTTTCTAGATTTAAAACATAAATTATTGATAATCAACAAAAGAGTAATCTCTCTATTTGTTATTTTGAGGTAAACTTTTGGAGTGGGAAAATCGGGACGGTTCTTTAGCGGCTTACCGTGAGGGCATGTGTGCGTGAGGGAGGAACGGACGGAACGAACGGGCGTCGAGGTTGTACTTTCCCCGACGCCCGTTGTATTGATGAAATGTGCTGTGGCGATTAGTCGTCCATGCCCGTGAAGTTGCCGGAACGGTCAAAGTTCAGCTCAACACCATTGGCGAGTTCTATCTCATAGCCATGGTACTCCTTGTTGATCTTGGTGATGACAATGTTCTGATAGTTGCTTTTCACGTAGTTGGCGATGCCCTTGGGGATAAAGAAGGCGGGAACGCCTTTCATCGATTCCACTTGATCCCACTGGTTGTTGGCATCAAAGTCGATCTGGGTGCCATCGTTCAGATATACGTCATATTCCAGGCCGCCATGATCGTGGTCGGGCTCAACACCGACTACCTGGGCCTTGGGGAACTGCTGCTTGATAAAGGCGGTGATGGCCTCGGGCAGCCCTTGGACTGCAGCAGCGGGAGCAGCTTGAGCTTGTGCAGGATCCTGAGCCATAGCAGAATCGGCAGGAGCGGCTTGCACCGGTTGCTCTTGGGCGGGCACGGGAACTTGCTGCTGCTGGTAAGCATCATTATTATTACCGCTGCAGGACCAGAGCGCAAACAGCGCTACGCCAATAGACAATACTTTGAAATACATCTTGTTCATCTGTTTTGGTTTTTATAAATAATTGATTAACGGGTCAATGAAAATGAGGCTGTTGCAAAACTCACGCCTGAAAGGTTTAATCGAGCTTCGCTCGAAAAATTGAACAAAATCATTAATAGAATCAGAATGAATATTGTTTTAATTGAATTTTATACAAGATTTTGTTTAATTTGGCTTCGCCGAGCTAAAGGTTCTCGGCCGCAGGCCGATTTATAGTTGCGTCAAATGAGTTTTGCAACAACCTCTGATGATCTTAATCAGTCGTCAATGTCAATGATCTGGAATGTGGGGTCATACTC
Source organism: uncultured Bacteroidales bacterium (assembly GCA_902772455.1). Lineage (GTDB taxonomy): Bacteria > Bacteroidota > Bacteroidia > Bacteroidales > Muribaculaceae > Sodaliphilus. Next base: position 20,535 of record CACYAW010000067.1, on the reverse strand, counting down.
CACTTCTAGACCATTGTTGAGTTTCACCTCATAGCCACGACGGTTGCGCTCGAGCTTGATGATGGCCGAGCCGGGGAAAGTGGTCTGGATGTGCGACTTGATGGCCTCGGGAATCAATTCTGCAGGAACGCACGATGTGCGGCAGTTGATCTCTTTCCAGTTACCCTGCTTGTCAAACTCCACCTTCTCGCCACTGTCATAAACGATGGTGTAATCATCCCAATCGATAGTTGCCACCAGGGGGACCTTGCTGGCAAAATACTGTTTGAGGAGGGCCTGGGCGGCCTCAGGCATCTCATTGAAACTGATCACCTGGTCATGGTCGGCCCTGGCATTGAAACTTGTTGCCAGCACGGCCACCAACAAAAGGATTGCTTTGATACTTTTCATTTTATCATCATTTTAGTCATTAAATCCGTAGTTCGACTGGCAAAGGTACAACAATTCTTGAGATAACGGTTTTTTTATCTGGCAATCGTTTCATTCTGCGGTATTATATGGGACAGTTCCATCTAGAGCGCTTGTCTATAAGATATATTCGATAAAGTAATCGGCGACGTCCAACGCTTCCAGAACGGAGTCTATCATCGAGGGGAAGAATAACCAGATCAATAACATGAAGGAAAAAACGACACAGATGAGAACCAAGACTTGGCGCCACAGGGTCCCCCATATCCCATAACCGAACAACTGCTTGTAACCGACGAAGAAATAGGCCATAATCAACAAGTCGTAAGCGATCGTGCTGAAAGAGGATTGGGTGAAATCAAGCGGTATCGTCAATAATGAGAGGACGATGGAGAGCGTTTGGAGGAGCACTTGGATGAAGAAACCCTCAGGAATCGTGTGGTGAGGGTGACGTGGCGAGTTCCTGAAGATGACCCAAGTGGGGATGATGGCTAGAACCGACATGACCAGCATGGCCAAGCTGTAGTGTTCCCTGATCCACATCTTATATCCTATCACTCCCTGCTCCTCCAACGGCAGTTTCAACACATCGGGGAAAAACCAATAGAAGATATTGGCATAGACCAAAGCAATGATAAACAGCATCTTGACCGGCGGAAAACTCAACTGACGCTTGCCGCTGATATAGTCACCGATGAAATAACCCGGGCGATACAACAGCTGCCAAATGGACAGAGGCATCGAGCGCGAGCCCAGCCCCCAAACGTCCATTATTCCGTTGCGGACACTGCGCCAAGTGATGCGCCCAAGCCCCGCCTTTTGGGAACAGCGTGGACAATAGTTCCCGCGAAAGCGGTTTCCGCAGCACAGGCAGCGATGCTCCTCTTCGCTTGCGAGACGGAACGCGGGCGACCGCCGTTGCCAGCGCTTAAAGTGCATAATTTTACTCCTCAGGGATTGCAGATTCATCATATATCGCACTAGTATTTTGGTCAGTGCAAAATTACGCAAAAACCTCAATAAAACAACATCCAGCCCTCAAAAAACGACAATTATTCAGCCATAACCGTAGCCAGAAAGCACAGTAGCAAATGACGAGCGCTCTTGAGGCCTCAAGATGGGAATACAGCACTATTTTCATGAGATTCTTGCTATAGTTAGAAGAAATACATGTATATTTGCAGCAGTTTATAATGTGTTAGAAAGATGAAGAAATTTATTGTGTCAGGCATTTTTGCCTTAGTTTTATTGATGACGGGCTGCAGTGACAAGCCTGTACAGCCTGCGCAGCTTCCTGCGGCCATCCAGACTTTCGTCCAGCAGTACTTCCCTGGCCAGACGATTACCTTTGCGCAAAAGGACCTGGAGTTGACCGGTTGGAAGTATGAGATTTTCCTGGCCGACGGCACGCACATCGATTTCGATGCCGATGACGCTTGGGACAAGATCGAGTGCCCGCTGACGAACCCCATCCCCACGGCCTTGATTCCTCCCCCCGTTGCTTCAACCATCCGGGCCAACTATCCCGATGCGATGATTACCAAGATAGACAAGGAGCGTAATGGCTATGAAGTGGATCTGGCCAACGGACTTGAGTTGAAGTTCAACAATCAAGGTGCCATTGTCGAGATGGACGATTGATGCTCGCTTGCGCGAGAGGTCTAGAGTCTAGAGTTTAGAGTTTAGGGTTTAGTGTCTAGAGTTTAGAGTCTAGAGTTTAGAGTCTAGAGTTTAGAGTTTAGAGTTTAGAGTTTAGAGTTTAGGGAGCATCCGCCTCCTTGCGACTGACAACTAAGGACTAACGACTAAGGACTAACGACTAAGGACTAACAACTAAGGACTAAGGACTAACAACTAAGGACTAACAATTGAAATAATATGAAGAAAATCAAATTTTTACTGTTGATGGCTATGGTCATGACCATGAGCCTGACGATGAGTGCCGATGACGATGACCGCGTGATCACCTACGATCAGCTGCCCCAGGCCGCGCAGACTTTCCTGAAGGCGAATTTCGCCACTAAGGTGCCCCTGCTGGTGACCGCCGACTGGGACGATTTCACCATCCGCTATGAGAGTGGTGAGAAGATCGAGTTTGACCGTTCGGGTAACTCAGCCAGAACTACCCTGGCAAGTCCATTATTAAGCTGGAGCGCCACCGCAGCGTCTTTGAGGTAAAGCTCAACAACGGCATGGAAGTTGAGTTTAACCGTAACTTCCAGTTTATCGGCGTCGATTACGACGATTGATTTTAGGCATTAGGCTTTAGGTTTTAGGTATTAGGTAGTTTGGGCGGTGCATGTCTGCTGAAGCCTAAAACCTGACACCTAAAGCCTTTTATATGACCAATGGACGTTAAGACGGCATACCGGCGATTCAGGCAATGGCAGTTGGACCCCATCGATAACGAGTTTACCTCGGTGAAGCCCAGCCAATGCAGCAACTGCGGACATGAATTTGTGGGCAACTATTGCCCCTATTGCTCGCAGAAGCGCGGCATTGGCCCCATCACGTGGAGAAGCGTCACGGCGAGCATCGGTGAGGTTTGGGGGCTGCATAACCGTTCGATGCCTTACACCATCCTGCAGCTGTTCCTGAGGCCCGGCTATTTCATCAGGGATTACATCAGCGGCAAGCGACAGGTGAGTTTCCCGCCCGTCAAGATGCTGGTTCTCATTGGCGTGCTGGGCGTTATCGTCGATTTCCTGACGGGTGCTATCTATGGAATGGTCTATAGTGATGGCGAGAAAATGGCCTACGTTAATAAGGCGTTCAACTGGCTCAATGTCCACTATGAAGGCATGTTCCCGCCCCCCAGCGACTACCTGGTCGCTGTGCTCCAGTGGCTCAACACACACCCTGACGTTTTTTCGCTGATTCTGCTCTCGTTCCTGATCATTCCCATCTACTTTATCTTCCGTTTCGCTCCGCGAACCCCTCGGCACACCCTTCCCCAGGGCTTCTTTATCCAGGTGTTCAGCACTGCCGTGTTCTTGATATTGAACATGATATATGATATCACTGCGCTGGGATGGTTTGTGGTAATACTAGCAGCGGTATTGATTTATGCCACTTACAGGCAACTCTTCGGCTACGGCGTGTGGGGAACAATATGGCGTGTGGTCATGGCCTTTATATGCGCGTTTACCCTGCTATCGGTCCTGTTGAACATTAACTACGGCATTCATCTGTTGGATCATGGCCAGCCTGAAGTGGCCCGGGGTTTCTTCATTAATGCCCCGATTGCCCTTTTGATTCTCATCGTGATTTTGTGGTTCTGTTACATCATCAGTAAGCCGAGAACTTCACCCGAGAAATAAAGGTTTTGTTCTTACTCAGCTTAAGAAAAGTCCGTCCCCTGCATGAAAAATGCTGGGGATTATTTTTGATAGTGGGGAGTGGTGCAGCGGCCTTCATCTATGTGACAGAGGCATGGTTTTTATGATGGTTATTGGGGCTCTCCTGGCTGTGAGCTGTCTCAATTTGAGCCCGTTGGAGACTAGTGCAGATTAGATAAAACAATAGTTTTTAAAGAAGAAATCCGTTGTTTTTGTTGACTGACATAATTATTATTACTATATTTGTGGCGTGAAAAGTCAGTATATCAACATAACAACCTACAACAACCTCTAACAATTAAATGAAGTTCAATGGGACAATCAAGACTTTTTAAGATCTTTGGGACCCGTTGGCTAATGCTGTTGCTCGTGTTGTTCACGTCGCTACCAGCTGTAGCCATCGAGGCCTATGCGAATTACACGTCGGGAAACACGACGTTGACATTCTACTACGACAACCTGCGTAGTACTCGGTCTGGAAAAACCTATGCGCTGAACACAGGTTCTACCGATCCAGCCTGGAGTAGTATTAATCCATCGGTAACGCAAGTGGTGTTTGACGCCTCTTTTGCCGGTGCTCGTCCAACGACAACCAAAGGCTGGTTCTTCAAGATGGGCAATCTTCAGTCCATTACTGACATCAACTACCTGAACACCTCTAGCGCCACTTCCATGCAGAGTATGTTCAATGGCTGTTCCGCTTTGGAGTCCGTTGACCTGAGTGGCTGCAACACGGCAAATGTGACCAACATGTATGGTTTATTCTATGGCTGTACCAAATTGGCGACAGTGAATTTGAGCGGCCTGAATACCGCCAATGTGACCGACATGAGGTACATGTTCTTTAATTGCACCAACTTGTCTTCCCTTAACGTGAGCAGTTTCAACACCGCTAAGGTGACCAACATGCAGAGTATGTTTGATGGCTGCGCCAGTTTGCCGAGCCTTGACTTGAGCAACTTCAATACTGCCAATGTGAGGTACATGCACAACATGTTCAATGGCTGCGCCAGTTTGACAAGCCTTAACCTGAGCAGCTTCAACACCGCACTGGTGACCAACATGACGCTCATGTTCTGTGGCTGTGAGAAATTGCCCACCCTAGACCTGAGCACATTCAGGACCTCGAATGTGAAGTACATGCAGCAGATGTTTGATGGCTGCAAGAGTCTGAAGAGCCTTGATTTGAGCCGCTTCAACACTTCTATTGTCATCACCATGCGCGCCATGTTCAACGAGTGTCAAAGTCTGGAAAGCCTTAACGTGAGCAGCTTTAACACCGCCAATGTGACCGACATGTATTCCATGTTCAATGGCTGCGCCAGTTTGCCGAGCCTTGACATTACCAACTTCAACACCGCTAATGTAGAGGACATTTATTCCATTTTCAATGGCTGTGCCAGTTTGAAAAGCCTTGACTTGCGCAACTTCAACACCGCAAAGGTGATGGACATGAGATACCTCTTCAATGGCTGCTCCAGTTTGACGACCCTTAACCTGGGAGGTTTCAACACCGCCAATGTGAAATACATGAGCGACATGTTTGACGGTTGCAAGAGTTTGACGAGCCTTAACGTGAGTCATTTCAACACGTCTCAGGTGATCAACATGGGTGCCATGTTCTATGGCTGCGCCAGTTTGAAGAGTCTTGACATCAGCAACTTCAATACCGAGAAGGTATCATATATGCGCAGCATGTTCTATGGCTGCTCCGGTTTGACTAGCCTGAAACTGGGCAATATCAACACATCGATTGTGGCAAATATGGCCTATATGTTCAGGGATTGCTCTAGTCTGGCCACGCTGGACGTGAGCGGCCTCAACACTGCAAGCGTTACAGACATGTATGGCATGTTCTACGGCTGTAAGAAATTGACAAGCCTTGACCTGAGCGGCTTCAACACGGCCAATGTGACGGACATGAGGTACATGTTCAAGGACTGCAACAGTTTGACAACGCTTAATGTGAATGGCTTCAATACCCTTAAGCTGACATCCATGCAAAGCATGTTTGACGGCTGCAAAGCTTTGACAAGCGTCAATTTGAGCTCATTCAATACCAAGAATGTGACCGACATGGGCGCCATGTTCTCCAGCTGTTCCAGCATGAAGACCCTTGACCTGAGCGGCTTTAACACGGCAAAGGTGACAAAGATGGGCGGTATGTTCTTTGGCTGTGCAAATTTGACTACCATCTATGCAGGCACCACCTGGAGCACAGCTGCTGTGAGCGATTCTTACTATATGTTCCGCAACTGCAGCAAACTGGTGGGTAGCATGGGTACCGTTTATGATGCCGCCCATACTGACAAGGCCTATGCGCATATCGACGGAGGCACGAGTAACCCCGGCTATCTGAGCGAATTCGTTGAGGCCTATGCCGTGTACACGACAGCAAACACGACGCTGAAGTTCTACTTCGACAAGAACCGTGCTTCCCGCACAGGCAAGACTTACAGCCTGAATGATGACGGCAATACTCCCGATTGGATTACCGACGAAACGAACAAGTCAGTGACCCAGGTGGTGTTTGACGCCTCGTTTGCCGGCGCTCGTCCCACCTCGACCCACCGATGGTTTGACCAGATGGATCGTCTCAATGCCATCACGGGTATCAATTACCTGAATACCGAGAATGTGACCAACATGAAGAACATGTTCCGTGGCTGCTCAGCTTTGGCAAGTGTCGATTTGGGAGCCTTCAACACCGCTAAGGTGACCAACATGTCCAACATGTTTGAAAACTGCTCCAGCTTGACGGGTCTTAACTTGAGAGCATTTAATACGGCCAATGTAAACAATATGGACTACATCTTCCAGGCCTGCTCCAGTCTGACGAGTCTTGACTTGAGCCAAATGAACACGGCTAAGCTGACAACCCTGAGGGGCCTGTTCAACGGCTGTAGCGCCTTGACGAGCCTTAACCTGAGCAATTGGAATACGTCTAATGTCACTACTATGGAAGGCCTGTTCAACGGCTGTAGCGCCTTGACGAGCCTTGACCTGGGCAACTTCAATACCGGGGCCGTGACGAATATGACCAATATGTTCTCGGGCTGCTCTTCGTTGGCAGATCTTGACCTGAACCCATTGAATACTTCCAATGTGACTTCTATGGAGGGCCTGTTCAGCGGTTGTGCCGCCTTGGATAGCATTGACCTGAGCGGCTTCAACACCGAGGCCGTGACCAATATGGCCAATATTTTCTCGGGCTGCACTGGCATGACTGGCATTGACCTGAGCCCAATGAACACATCCACGGTAACATCCATGGCAGGCATGTTCAACGGCTGCAGCGCATTGACACGCCTTGACTTGACTGGCTTTAACACAGCTCATGTGAAGAGCATGAACGAGATGTTCAAGGATTGCACCGGTTTGACTACCATCATTGCCGGTGATGACTGGAACACAGACTCCGTTACCGTTTCTGATGAGATGTTCAGTAACTGTACCAGTCTGGTGGGTAGCAGAGGCACGGCTTATGACGCCGACCATGTTGACGTCTCCTACGCCCACATCGACGGTGGCCCCAACAACCCCGGTTACATGAGTCCGTTAGCCGAGGTTTATGTGATGAGCTCACCTGACAGCACGACGCTGACGTTCTGCTACGATGGCCTGAGAGGATCCCGTGAGGGTTCGACCTATAGTCTGAACACAGGCACCGATTCACCTGATTGGGTGACCGATGGAACGAATAAGCATGTGACGCAGGTGGTATTCGACGAGTCTTTTGCTGTCATTCGTCCCACAACGACTTATGCTTGGTTCAGCGGAATGAATCAACTCCAGTCCATTACCGACATGAATTACCTCAACACCGAGGATGTTGAATGCATGGCTAACATGTTTGTTGGCTGCGAGAGACTGGATACCCTTGACTTGAGCGCCCTCAATACTGCTAACGTGATCAGCATGAACAGCATGTTCAAGGGCTGTGCTAATTTGAAGAATCTCGTGTTGAGCGGCCTTAACACCGAAAACGTGACTGACATGGGCAATATGTTCGCTAGCTGCGAGAGCTTGGAAGTCCTTGACCTGAGCGGCTTCAACACCGAGAATGTAACCAGCATGCGCAGCATGTTCAAGGGTTGCACTAGCTTGACCAGCCTTGACCTGAGTGGTTTCAACACCCGGAATGTGACCGACATGAGCAGTATGTTCATTGGTTGCGAGGGTCTGGAAAGCATTGACGTGAGCGGTTTCAACACCGGTAATGTGACCGACATGTCTGTTATGTTTGCTGGCTGCGTGAATTTGGCTACTCTTGACTTGAGCGGCTTTAACACCGAGAATGTGACCGATATGGCCGACTTGTTCAATGGCTGCAGCGCCTTAAATGCCCTTGACCTGAGCAGCTTCAATACAGGGAACGTGACCAATATGGCCGCCATGTTCTTTGACTGCAGTGGCATGCAAACCCTTGACCTGAGAAGTTTCAACACTGCAAACGTGACCAACATGAATAGCATGTTTGCCGGCTGCAGTGGTTTGACCACCATCTATGTCAGCATCGATTGGAGCACTGCAAATGTCACCGAATCTGATGGCATGTTCACTGACTGCACCAGTCTGGTGGGTGGAATGGGAACACCCTATAACTCGAACCATGTCGATGCTTCCTATGCCCGTATCGATGGCGGCAAGCACAACCCTGGTTACTTGAGCGAGTTGAAAGAGGCTTATGCGGTATTTAACAATACGACACTATCGTTCTATTACGACGCCTTGAGAAATGATCGTGAAGGCACAACCTATGTCATTAGTGAAGGTGATGATTATCCCGAATGGTATGATGACAATACCAGCCAGATGGTAACCCAAGTGGAATTTGATGCTTCGTTTGCCGAAGCCCGTCCTACTACGATGAATGGTTGGTTCGCTAAGACAAGACTTGCAACATTAGCGATTCCAAGCAATCTCAATACCGAGGAAGTGACCAGCATGAGTCATTTGTTTGAGAACTGCACCGATCTGACGACCCTTGACCTGTCCCGAATGAATACGGCAAAGGTAACCAACATGACAAGCATGTTCAGTGGCTGCGAAAATTTGACAACCATCTATGTCGGCAGTGAATGGAACACGGACGCTGTCACCGAATCTGATGGTATGTTCGCTGACTGCACTAGCCTGATGGGTGGCCAAGGCACCAACTGTGATTCCGGCAATGTCGATGCTTCGTACGCACATCTCGACGGTGGCGGAAGCAATCCCGGTTATCTGACCGCATTGTCTGAAGCCTATGCCGAGTGCTCGCTTGACAGCACAACGTTGACCTTCTACTACGATGGTTTGAGGACTTTCCGTGAGGGTGCGACTTACAGCTTGAATACAGGCATGGATTCTCCTGAATGGTACATTGACGAAGTGAATGTGTCGATTACCAATGTGGTCTTCGATCCGTCATTTGCCGCCGCCCGTCCTGCATCCACCTTCTACTGGTTTAATGAGATGTCGATGCTCCAGTCCATTACTGGCATGAACTACCTCAATACCGAGAACGTGGAATACATGGACAATATGTTCGCTGAATGTGAGAGTCTGGTAAGCCTAGACCTGAGCGGCTTCAACACGGCTAACGTGACAAGTATGAATGGCATGTTCTCGAACTGCATCAGCCTTGAAACCCTTGACGTGAATGCCTTCAACACCGCTAATGTGACCAGCATGAGCAGTATGTTCGCCGGCTGTGAGGGTTTGACCAACCTTGACTTGACTGGTTTCAATACCGATAAGGTAGAAAACATGAACAGCCTGTTCTTTGGCAGCAATCATTTGGCAAGCGTTAACTTGAGGCAATTCAATACGTCGAATGTGACCGACATGAGCTACATGTTCCATGATTGCGATAGCTTGAACACTCTTGACATGAGAAGTTTCAACACGGCTAAAGTGACCAACATGACTGCGATGTTCGAGAGTTGCGATACTTTGACGACTATCTATGTCGGCAGTGAGTGGAGCGTTAACTCTGTCACCGCTTCCGACAATATGTTCTTGAATTGCACCCGTCTGGTGGGCGGTCAAGGCACTGCCTATGATGAAAACCACATTGATGCGGCCTATGCTCACATCGATGGAGGAGAGAGTGATCCGGGATACTTGACTGATATGACAGGCGCCTATGCCGTGTACACTTCGGAGAACACGACGCTGACGTTCTACTACGACGATCAGAGAGATACCCGCGAAGGCATGACCTATGACCTGAATGAGGGTGCAGATTATCCCGAATGGTACAATGACAGTTCCAGTCTGTCAATCACCCAGGTTGAATTTGACGAGTCGTTTGCCGCTGCCCGTCCCACCACAATGTTTGGTTGGTTTGCCATGACAAGCCTTGAGTCGTTCGCTGTCTCAAGCAACCTCAATACCGAGGCTGTGACCGACATGGGCCGCCTGTTCAGTGGCTCTGAGGCATTGTCAATGCTTGACTTGACCCAATTGAACACAGCTAATGTAACCGACATGGCTGGCATGTTCAGTGGTTGCGTAAGTTTGAAGACGCTCGATCTGACCCAATTGAACACGGCTAATGTGATAAACATGAGTGATATGTTCAGTGGCTGTGATAGTTTGAGAAGGATTTATGTCGACAGTGTGTGGAGCGTTGACTCTGTCACCAAGTCTGCTAACATGTTCTTGAATTGCACCAGTCTGGTGGGCGGTCAAGGCACTGTTTATGATGTGAACCATATTGATGCTACCTATGCCCATATCGATGGCGGCTTGGACAATCCTGGCTACTTGAGCGAGATTCCTCAATTCCAGCCTGGTGACGTGAATGGTGACGAAATCATCAACATCGCTGATGTGACTGATTTGATTGACCTGCTGTTGGGCGACTCTTCAACCGCCGGTCCTGAAGCCGACTACAACCAGGACGGTAGTATGAACATTGCCGATGTAACCGATCTTATCGACAACCTGCTGAGTGGCAACTGATAAAGATCGCTTGAGACTCACTGCACTTGCAGTGTAGAGCATAGATAATGAACATCCGCTTCCGTGACAGGAAGCGGATGTTCTTTTTGGGGTTATTGGTTTCTGGGGATAACCCTGCCAGGGGCGACCAAAGCCCTGTCTTTAAGAGCAAGCCCTTTTATGCGAAACCACCATAACGGCATTGATATCGAAGTACCTATGGGGACATGGCGCTTTTTGCGTTACGAATAATCGCGAAAAATAATGAATAAAAAATGACCTATAGGTCAGATGTTAGCGGTTCGAAGAACCGATTTCAATGATAAAGACCATGCAAGAACCTCGGAGAGGTTCGCAGCTTGGTCCATAAACCGAACATTGCTAGTGCCTCGAAGAGGAACTTTTTTGATTGACAAGCTTTTGGCGGACGCAGAAGTTCGTCTACGACGCACTTTACACTTGATATGACTGCCACCAAGCAGCGCTCATCTTCGATGAGCTTGCATGGTGTTTTCCATAAAAGTCGAATCGAAAGCAGACTTCCACAAGGAGGGAGCGCAGGGCTTCAAAAAACGAAGAATCCTGTGATGCCTGCGAGGATGATGACCAGGATGGGGTGGACGCGTGTGAAGTAGACCATGCAGAACGAGGCAATGCAGATGGCTATGGTGATGATGCGCTCACTGGCTTCGTATCCAAAGTTCTCGCTGTTCATCAGCAACAGGGCTGCCGAGGCGATCAGGCCCACGACGACAGGCCTCAGACCCATAAAGGCACCCTTGATGAAGGGGCTTTGCTTGTGGCGCTCGATGTAGTGGCTGGCAATGAGTGTGAGAATGAAAGGTGGCAGTACCACGGTGAGCGTTGTCACTAGTGAACCCAGCACGCTGCCGGTGACCACATAACCGATGTAGGTGGCGCTGTTGATGCCGATAGGGCCAGGCGTCATCTGTGAAATGGCGATGATGTCGGTGAACATCTGGCTGGTAATCCACCCCGAGTCCACAACCTCGCGCTGGATGAGCGTGAGCATCGCATAGCCGCCACCAAAGCCGAACAGACCGATTTTCAGGTAGGCCCAGATGAGTTTCAGATAATTCTCAATCATCGTTACCCTCCTTTCTGCCAGCAGTCATCAGGCTATGCATATAGTAGATGTAGCCGCCAATGGCGCCCAGCACAATGTAAATGATGGGATTGGAAATGTATGGGATCTTGCTATAGATGAGCAAGGCCACGGCAACGGGGATGATGACCGTCTTCCAGTTGATGCCCACACTGCGGGCCGTGGTAAGCACCGGAGCGATAATCAGGGCGACCACGGCAGGGCGTATGCCCTTGAAGACGCGGCTCACGACAGCGTTGTTCTTGATGGTGTCGGGCGTGAGGAAGATGGCGATGGCAAGAATTATCAAAAAAGAGGGCAGGATGGTGCCGATGGCGGCGCAGATGCTGCCCTTGAGGCCCTTGAGGCGGTCGCCGATGACGACGCTGATGTTGACCGCCAGGATTCCCGGCATGGACTGTGCCACGGCCAGCAGGTCCAGGAAGTCATTCAGCTCAATCCACTTGTGTTTCTCGACAATTTCCCGCTGGATGATGCTGATCATCGCCCAACCGCCGCCAAAGGTGAAGGCGCCGATTTTGCAGAAGGTCAGAAACAGTTGCAGATACAGGTTGTTCATGGTGTTGCCGATGGTGTCAAGCGGGATTTGCCTATTTCTTTTTGCGCTCCACCAGGCGCTGGGCATTGATGAAGCCATATCTGCTCTTGTCGAAACGGGTGCGCTGCAGCATCAGGCTGTCCACATAGGCGGTGTGACCGCGTTTCATGTCATAGCTCACATATCCATAGACACGTCTCACCTGGCGGGCGGTGTCGCTCTGCACATCCACGCTGACCCAACCGTCACTGTTGGTGCCGCGGTAGATTTGAGCTGTGCTGCCGTCGGTGTAATCGATGTTCAGGCTCACCTTGAACTCGTTGCCGCCGCGGGTGAGCTTGTAGGACAGCTGATAGCGGTCGCCAGGCAGCTTGTTGGCGTCGGGCCTCACGTCAAAGGTGATGAATCCGCGCCTAAAGCCGGGAGTGAGCATGTAGTAGCGTGAGCCTTGCCACAAATCGGCCGAATCGCCCTTTGTGTTGGTGCTGATGTAGCGTTTGGGATGCATCTTGCTTCGTCCCATCGGTTCGGCCAAATGCTTGGCTCCTTTCTTTATGGAGCCTTCAGGTTTACTTGGGCCTTCAGCAACCATGTCGGCTGGTGTCAGGCCTTCTTTATCGCCCTTGTCCAGTTTGTCATGGCGGGCTTTGAGCTTTCCAATCGCTTGATCGTATGCCCTGATGTAATCATCCGTGTTATGTGCATACCAAACCAGCGAGGAGTCATACTCCTGCTGCGTGATGCCGTATTTCTTGAAAACGGACTGCTTCAACACCATCTTGCTGGAGTCATCAGGGAAATCACCGATATGGTTTTCCATATAGGCTTCGGCCAATTGCAGGTCAGCAATCAGGTTGGCCATGTCGCTCTTGCTGAGAACGCCACCAGGTGTCCTGTCGCAGGAGGCCAGCGACATGAGAAGTGATAGCGTTAACAATATGCCGAGCAGGTGATGATGCATGAAGCGGGGCTGTTTTATTCGTCAAGTGTTTGCTCTTCCTCGTCATTCGGTCCATCGTCAGCGGTCTCCTCGGCTTTGGTACTGAGGACGGCGAGATAACGGGCATAAAACAGGATGAGCACGATCACGCTCACGCTCAGCGAAGCGTCGGCGATGTTGAAGATGGGCTGGAAGAACACAAAGTGGTGGCCGCCAATCATGGGCATCCATTGCGGCCAGTTCCACTCGCACAGCGGGAAGTAGAGCATATCCACAACCCTGCCGTTGAACAGCGTGGAGTAACCACCGTCAGGCGGGAAAAGCTGGGCCACCTGGGGCGGAATGGGATTGTTGAAAATCAAGCCGTAGGCGATGCAGTCGATGACGTTGCCCAGGGCGCCCGCCGTGATCATGGCAATGCATATGACATAACCGTTGGGCACGTCGCTGCGGTTGCGCAACCTCCACAGGTAATAGATGAAGGCGCATGAGGCGATGATGCGGAACAAGGTGAGCAACAGTTTGCTGCCTAGTTCCATGCCGAAGGCCATGCCGTTGTTCTCGATGAACAGGAGCCTGAACCACGAGGTGATTTCCACCTCCTCACCATAGTAGAAGTGGGTCTTGACCCAAATCTTCAGGGCTTGGTCGATGACGATAACCAGCGCGATGATGAGCGCTGCCAGTTTGCCTTTAGTAAGCTTCATGTGAGAGCCTGACGTCAAGATTTCTTCTTGTTCCTGGCCTCAATCTCCTTGCCCTCGATCGAGAGAGTGGCGTGAGGCACAGCGAGCAGGCGCTCCCTGGGGATGAGCTTGCCCGTGATGCGGCACACGCCGTAGGTCTTGTTCTCGATGCGCACGAGGGCGGCCTGCAGCTTGCGGATAAAGTCCAGTTGACGTTGCGCCTGCTGGCTGGAGACTTCTTTTTGAAGCGTCGAAGCACCTTCTTCCATCATTTTGAAGGTGGGATTGGACTCGTCCACCATGATGGTGTCAGTGAGGCGGTTGTAGTTCTCTTGAGCCTGTTCGATCTTGGCAAGAATGAGTTCTTTAAACTCCTGCAACTCGTCGTCGCTGTATCTGGTCTTTTCTTGCTTTGTTGCCATAATATTATGCAATCTGTTGTTGGTTGATATTCAGATTATTATACTTACACCTTCTCGACGTTTACGGGCAATGTCCAGCCGTCCATGTCCAGCTCAACAGCAGTGGCGGCATCGACGGGAGCGACCTGGATGCTGTTGGCGAGTACCTGGCGGGCGATGTAGTCGCCGTAGGCCTTGACGGCGTCGTCGGTGCGCTCGTCGGGAGCGATGGTAACGTTGATTTTGTCGGTGATGTCAAAGTCTTTGTTCTTGCGCACGTTCTGGATGCGGTTCACCAGCTCACGGGCGATGCCCTCGAGGCGCAGCTCGTCGGTCACGGTGATGTCGAGTGCCACGGTCAGGTTACCCTCGTTGGCGACGAGCCAGCCGGGGATGTCCTCGCTGATGATTTCCACGTCACCGAGTTCGACAACAGCCTGCTGGCCGTCCAGGTCGATGGCGAACTGTCCGTCCTTCTCGAATTGGGCTATCTCCTGTTGCGACATGCCGGTGATGCGTGCTGCAAGGGCTTTCATCACTTTGCCATACTTCGGGCCCAGCTTCTTGAAGTCGGGTTTCACGCGCTTGACAAGGATGCCGGCGTCATTGCCCACGAGCTTGATCTCCTTGACGTTGACCTCGTTGCGGATGAGGTCGGCAACGGCCTCCTTGCGGCGCAGCGACAGCACCATCGAGGTGACGTCCTGTGCGGCCTGCATGCGCTGCTCGAGCTGCTTGTCGATGACGCTCTCGTCGCTCTTGGGGAACAGGGCCAGGTGTACCGACGTCTCACTGTGCATGAGGTCACGGTATAGGCGGTCGCTGTAGAACGGTGCCACGGGAGCCATCAACAGAGCCACGGTGGTGAGACACTGGTGCAGGGTCTGGTAGGCTGCCAGCTTGTCCTGGGTCATTTCGCCGCCCCAGAAACGCTTGCGGTTCAGACGCACGTACCAGTTGCTCAGGTGGTCGTTCACAAAGGTGCTGATGGCGCGGGCGGCCTTGGTGGGCTCGTAGTCCTCGAGGTCGGCCTGCACTTGGGCGATGAGCGAATTGAGCAGCGAGATAATCCAGCGGTCGATCTCGGGACGCTCGGCGATGGGCACCTGCGGAGCCTCGGGGTCGAAGCCGTCCACGTTGGCATACAGGGCAAAGAACGAGTAGGTGTTGTACAGGGTGCCGAAGAACTTGCGGGCCACCTCGACTACACCGGCCTCGTCAAACTTGAGGTTGTCCCAAGGCGACGAGTTGCTGATCATGTACCAGCGCAGGGGGTCGCTGCCGTATTTCTCGATGGCGCCGAAGGGGTCAACGGCGTTGCCCAGGCGCTTACTCATCTTGTTGCCGTTCTTGTCGAGCACAAGACCGTTGCTGATGACGTTCTTGTAGGCCACGCTGTCAAACACCATCGTGCCGATGGCATGCAACGTGAAGAACCAACCGCGTGTCTGGTCCACACCCTCAGCGATGAAGTCGGCGGGGAAGAAGGTCTTGTTATCCACGGCGTCCTTGTTCTCGAACGGGTAGTGCAGCTGGGCATAAGGCATGGCACCGCTGTCGAACCACACGTCGATCAGGTCCAGTTCGCGCTTCATGGGCTTGCCCGTGTCGCTCACCAGGATGATGTCGTCAACATAGGGGCGGTGGATGTCGATCTTATTGTAGTTCTCCTCGCTGTAGTCGCCGGGAACGAAGCCCTTGTCCTTGTAGGGGTTGCTCGTCATCACGCCGGCGGCAACGGCCTTCTCGATCTCGTTATAGAGTTCCTCGATGCTGCCGATGCACTTCTCCTCACCATCCTCGTCGCGCCAGATGGGCAGCGGGGTGCCCCAGTAGCGGCTGCGGCTCAGGTTCCAGTCGTTGAGGTTCTCCAGCCACTTGCCGAATCGTCCGGTACCCGTGTGCTCGGGCTTCCAGTTGATGGTGTGGTTGAGCTCAATCATGCGGTCGCGGCAGGCCGTGTCGCGAATGAACCAGCTGTCCAGCGGGTAGTAGAGCACGGGCTTGTCGGTGCGCCAGCAGTGGGGATACCAGCAGTGGGGATAGTTGTGGGTGTGCTTCTCCATCTTGAAGGCGGTGCCGTCCTGCTTCATGCGGATGCAGATGTAGATGTTCAGGTCCTCGGCCTTGTTGGCGGCAACCTCGTCAAACTTGCCACCCACGGTGTATTGCGGGTCATAGGCGTTCTTCACCCAGCGGCCTGCATACTCCTTGTAGAGATCCACGTTGACGAAGTTCTTGACGAAATCCTCGTCCAGGTCCTCGATGAGGTAGTATTTGCCGGTGAGGTCCACCATGGGGCGGGTCTCCAGCTTCTTGTTGATCATGTACAGGGCGGGGATGCCGGCAGCCTTGGCCACGCGGGCATCGTCGGCACCAAAGGTGGGAGCGATGTGCACGATACCGGTACCGTCCTCGGTGGTCACATAGTCACCGGGGATGACGCGGAAGCCGTTGTCGTTGCCCACAACCTTGCCGTCCACCTTGTCCACGGGCTTTACCCAGGGGAACAGCTGTGCATAGCGCATCTCGAGCAGGTCCTGACCCTTGAACGAGGCGATAAGTTTCCAGGGCACCACCTTGTCGCCAGCGTTGTACTCCAACGGCTGGTCCTTGCCGTCGGCCTTGAAGTAGGCATCGACGCGGGCCTCGGCCAGCAGGTAGATGGCGGGCTTGCCCGTGTAGGGGTTGAAGCTCTCCACTGCCACATAGTCGATCTTGTTGCCGACGCACAGGGCGGTGTTGCTGGGCAGGGTCCACGGGGTGGTGGTCCATGCCAGCACATAGGCCTCGTTGAAGCCCTCGTCGGCCACCTCGTGGATCTTCTTGATCACGGGGTGCTTGTCGCCGCTCAGCACGGTGAACTGTGCTGTCACGGTCTGGTCCTTGACGTCGCGGTAGCAGCCCGGCAGGTTCAGCTCGTGCGAGCTCAATCCGGTACCGGCAGCGGGTGAGTAAGGCTGGATGGTGTAGCCCTTGTAGAGCAGGCCCTTGTTGTAGAGCTGCTTCAACAACCACCACAGGCTCTCGATGTAGCTGTTCTTGTAGGTGATGTAGGGATTATTCATGTCCACCCAGTAGCCCATGCGGTGGGTCAGGTCTTCCCATTCGCGGGTGTATTTCATCACCTCCTTGCGGCAGGTGGCATTGTACTCATCGACCGAGATTTTCTTGCCGATATCCTCCTTGGTGATGCCCAGGGCCTTCTCCACGCCCAGCTCCACGGGCAGGCCGTGGGTGTCCCAACCGGCCTTGCGCAGCACCTGGTAGCCCTGCATCGTCTTGTAGCGGCAGAAGATGTCCTTGATCGAGCGGGCCATCACGTGGTGGATACCCGGCATGCCGTTGGCACTGGGGGGACCCTCATAGAACACATAGGCCGGTGAGCCCTCACGCTCACTGATGCTGCGGCCAAACACATCTTCCTTGTCCCACTGCTGCAGGACTTCCTTGTTGATATCTGACAGGTTAAAACCGTTGTACTCGTTGAATTTTTTCATTTTTTAATAATGTACGTTCTCAAATTTGGCTGCAAAGGTAGTGAAAATTTGACCAACTCCCGCACAAAACCCCACAAAATGCATTTTGGGTAAAATGGGGACGGTTCTTTTGATGTAATTTTTGCCCTTTTGCAACAGCCCCAGCTGTTGCGAAACTCGACGCAGTTTTTTAAATCGGCCTTGCGGCCGTGAACCTTTAGATCGGCGAAGCCAAATCAAATAAAAATTTGTATAAAAATTAAACAGAATAATTATTCATTGTATTTTTTTATTAAATTTGGCTATGCTAAAGGTTCACGCTCGCAGCGCGATCATAATTCCCTCGTACGTGGTTTGGCAACAGCCTCATGGCGAAGCCCCGGGCTGATAAAGAGGTCTGATCAACAGATTTACAGATTAACTCGGTAGTAACTATGAAGTAGCCGATGCCGTTGATTCTATGATGATTAGAAGAATGTTTTTACATCAAAAGAACCGTCCCTATTTTACTTTTATTTGATCTGTTTTTTTACACATCTGAAAGAAATAACAATAACAGACTGTATAAAGGCATTAGTTGTGATTATAGCAAAATAACTAATCCATGAGACAGGAGGCTTTGTGCTGTCTAAGAAAAAAGGCCAATCATTATCGAACAGAACTAATGGAAAGCCACATACCCATTTTATGAATTGATACAGATACTTTGCAAAAGTGTGAGGACCCTCATCACTCATAACAAGAATAACAAGAGAAATGAAACAGAATCCATAAAAAAGCAAAAACGAAACTACTGTTTTAAACAACTGCTTTATGAACTTATGTTTATTTAATATATTCATCATTATCTGTTACTTTATGCCCTCCCATATTACCAGTAATGCCTGTATTCTGGGGCTGTCCTTCTCCTCCAAATATATCATCGCCATAAATACATCAAAAGAACCGTCCCCATTTTACTTTTCAGAGTATCAAATATCATATCAATCATTTTTTCTTAAATAATTAAATTGAGTAGTTCATTATACTCCTATGTCATTCTGTTTTAACAATAAACCGAAATTCAAGATTAATAGGTGGATTCAGCTCTTTGAAGTACACCTCTAACTCTTGTTTTTCTTCATTATCACTACAAATGCCACCGACAATGATTTTGGTTGGGTCAATCCAACTTTTCCCAATATAAATATATTGCTGATCTTTTATTGTTTCTCGGGCAGTTGTTATCCAGCGTTCATTATCTAGCACTTTTTTGCCAGTTTCACTATGAATCCAGTTATAGTCGTCAGCTAATTCTTTTAACTCTTCTTGACAAGTTTGATAGACATCTGTACCGATTATTAGCTTATTTAATTCAATTAAGTCTTTCAATCGTTTTATGTCATTCTTTGATTTCACAATAATACTCACTAAAGGTCTAAGTGATGCATTTTTTTGACATATCTGATTAATCAAAGATTTAGATAAACAACAGGTTATCGATGGACCTATTAGCCAACAATTGACCTTCGATTTCTCTGATTCAAATATCAAATCAAGATTACCCATAATTTATGATATTAAAATTTTAATATATTATTTTCTTTTATTCTGATGGAGTTTTTGATGATCTTTCTTATGCATAAAATTGATTTTTCTTGGGTCAGAAGATTGCGATACAAAGAAAATAGGGACGGTTCTTTTCAAAGAAAAAAGGGACGGTTCTTTTGATGTACTCTTGACCGTGCGCCCGCTACCGTCAACGTGCGTCCTGCTCACGTTCCCCATAGCGTCGGTGACCGTGACCACCTGAACAGAGCCGGACACGCTGTAGTCCGTCTCTGTGACGCCGCCATCGGGATAGGTCACCTTGACCGGGCGGTCAAGAACGTCGTACTCAGTAACGGTCGGAGGCTCAGTGTCAACGGTGTCGCTGTAGACCGTCACGCCAGCACGGCGGTCAACTGTCGGGTGGTACACCGCCACCGCGCGGCCGAAAGCGTCGTAAACCACCCGGCCGCTTGTCACAACAACCCTGTCGTCCGTCGCCGTGGCGCCGACGGACGACGCCAACAGAAGCAGCAGAAATATGTAGCAGATATGTATATTACCTCCCATAGAATAATCAAATCATATAAATTTCTCGAAACGCATATCTCCATCTATAATACCAAGATTGACTTATGACTTATTTACTATTATAAGATAATCAAATGATAATTCCCAGATTATTAATTGTAGTTTCTTGCCATAAAAGAAGTTTTTCTATTCCACTTATACGGTTTTCTGTTTGAATTTGTTGAAGCAAAAACTGAGCGCGCTCTTTTTCTGCATCATACCAATTTTCATTTGATTTATTGATAATATGCATCATTTTTAACAAATAAGTTTTTGCATCATACATTTTATCAATGGCAAACAATGAGCAAGCAAGATCTTCATATTTTGCAACCTTATTACCATAATAATTATGTTTTGTTGCATAGCGAATGAAGTCTTCAAAAGATAACAAATGATCAAAAACAGTAAAACTTTCAATCTCTGATTGTAATCTCTGAAGAGAATTCAATGTCCAATACGAACCAATCCTATCTCCCAAATTAAACGAAAATGTAACAAAAGGTATAAAAAGACATTGAGTGAAGTATTGCAAAAAGAATGCATCTTTCATGTCTGTGGAATCAATGTAAAACCCATTGATAATAGCACA
>CACYAW010000066.1 GCA_902772455.1 uncultured Bacteroidales bacterium | reverse complement strand
TACCTTTGCACCGCTTTTTGGGAGATTCGCTAGCTCAGCAGGTAGAGCACATCCCTTTTAAGGATGGGGTCGTGGGTTCGAGCCCCACGCGAATCACGGTGGCGGGTAATTTGCCCGCCTTTTTTGTGTCCTAAATTCACTATTTATCAGCTATTTAACGATATTTGCAGCGGTCGCGGATATTACCGAGAATTACCGAGAATTACAAAAAATAGTACTTTTTTAGTACTTTTTCCCAAATAAAGTACTATCTTTGCACCAAACCAAATAAGTGATTTCATCATGGCAAGTGTAAGATTTGAGTTGTCAGCAAAGGAGACCGACCGCCCCGAATTGAGGGTGTGGTTACGTTATGGATCGCCACAACGTCGGCTGAGTTGCCGGACGGGTTTATATGGATTCCGCGACCACTGGAGCGAGAAGAAGCAAACCCACACCGTTAAGATGGTAAACCCGTTATTCCGTGCAGAAATTATAGAAGTAAATGAGAAGCTGGGCCACAAAGACGGAGAAAACCAGCCAGGACGCGCCAAATACTTTGATAGGAGCCTTCAAGGACTTTATAGCAGCAGCACCCACAACGATACGAGCCAAAGGTAAGCCGATGTGTGCCGCCCGCCTCAACCACTACAAGCAAACACTAAAGATCCTGGAGGGGATGGGTGCCGATGGTGTGACGATTGAGCGAGCCGATAAAGCCTTCTACGATTCATTTGTCCGCTTCATGTTTGCCACTGGCTACAAGCAGAACACGATCGCCACGCGCGTTAAGTGCATTAAATCGGTTATCAATTCGCTACCAGTAGCCGAGCGGATGGGGTGTGAATTTGTGGAGCCAAAGAAGTGTGCAGCGGTCATGGAGGATATAGACAATATCGCGCTTAATGAAACCGAGCTGCAGGCACTTGCCGACCTCGACCTGGCCAGGTGGCCACACCTCGACCGCGTCCGCGATCAGTTCCTTTTATTGGCCTGGACTGGGTGCCGATTTAGCGACCTGGGCAAGTTATCCCGCCGTTATATCGTTGCTGAGGATGGCGATTACTTCTTTAGCCTGGAGCAACAAAAGACGGGAGCAAAGGTGGTTATCCCTATATTGCCGCCGATTGTGCCGATACTGGAGAAATACGATTACCAACCGCCGCGGTCGATCAGCAACCAGCGATTTAATGACTATATCAAGGAAGTTGCACAACTGGCACACCTGGACGATGAAGTGGCCACAATCCACACCCAGCAAGAGAAGGGACACTTCACCCCTGGCCGCGTCGAGACGCGCCGCCCGAAGTGGCAAGCCATAACCGCCCACACCGCCCGCCGATCATTCGCGACTAATATGTATAAGCGAGGATTCCCCACCCTGGCTATTATGGCGATTACTGGCCACAAGACCGAGAAAAGTTTCTTAACCTATATCAAGGTCAGCGAGACCGAGAACGCCGCCTTATTAAAGCGTCAATTCATGGCACAATGGAAGTAAAGCGATGATTACCACACAAGATATATTAAAACTAAAATCGGCACTTGCTGAAATTGCCATTATTTGCCGCGGCGAATGGCCAGCATGGGAAGCGATTTATGGCGATATTTCATTATTTGTGGACTTGCTGGATTCAGCCGAAACCCTGGAAAATGTCAGCGGGTTTTTGGAGTACCTGGCCACTGGAGGCAATATCAAGCCTATTGTTAGGGAACTGGAGGAATCGTTGGGCGATTTCCTGGATGGTACCGCCATTCGCGTTAATGAGTACGCGCCCCTATTGTTAGCCGACCACGCGCGAGAATGGATTACCGAGTACCTGGCCGAAGGTGGAACAGCCGACGAAATACGTCAAGGAGTATTTAGCGACCTGGAGGAAATAATCGACCTTTGCAGTGAATGGGTACGATGGATCCAGTTATATTTCCCAGGCCGCGACGCTGCCGCCCGTCCAGGTGCTGCCGCCTCATGCCGGGAGAAACCAGGAACCCGCGACGGTGCCCAGCTTCTGCCACGATCCGCGACTGGTGCCCAGCAAAAACCAACCGCCGCGGCCAAGAGGCTTGCTTCTATGAAGTTTCAAGAGCTAAAGAAGGATCTTATAAAAGCTGGTTTAATCGTCGCGGGAAAATGGGAAGGAACGCCCGCCGAATATGGTGAACTTGTGCGACACTTGAAGGAGGATTGCGGAGTAGAGAACCGCGGCGGGTATGCCTGGAATGATTGCCGACTTTTTGCTGGTTATCATGGTAGCGATAAGAGTGCCCAAAATGCCATTATAAGCAACCAGGGAGACGTGAGAGGCGATCGCGCCGAGGCTATAAGACGTATTTGCCAACGTCATAAAGTACGCTAAAGAATAGGGAATAATAGGAACTTGTGGGGATGATCCCCAGTTGTCACCAGGGAAATAAATAACCTGGTACTACCTTCGCCGCCGACAACGATGTCAGCGGTATTTTTTACGCCGCGACGGGAAGTGTCATTTAATACACTATGACCGACACGATAGGAACGCCCAGGACGCAGGTAGTTATGGACTATGACGATTTAACGCGAATGATGGATGAAATGGCCGACAAGATTGCCGACAAGGTAAAGCAGATCACCCAAACCACCAACGAAGGCCAGGATCAAGGCCGTTTGATGTCAGCTAAAGAAGTCCGGGTTATTTTTGGCGTGACTGATAAGACGCTTCATGTATGGAATAAGACGGGATTTTTGCCGAGGGTGAGGATTGGTGGCGTTGTCCGCTACCGCCGGGAAGATGTGGAACGAGCCGCCCAGGTTAAAGGCAAGTAAAGAGCAATCGAGCCAATGAAAGATGATTCATTAAGTATCGAGAATCCCACACCGAGACCGAAACCAAAGGCCAGCCCGCTATCAATGCCGCGCGTACTCATTAACGCGCCCCAGGAGCCGAAGGAAGCCAAGTGGAAGCCAGGCGGAGGGACGAAGGCACCGACCGAAGATCTGCAACAATTTCCCACCTGGGGACTGCCCGAAGATCTGCAAAAGGTTATCCAGGAAGTTGCCGATGGCTACCAGTGTGACCAAAGCACCGTCACGGCCTCAATATTCGCCGCGGCGGGTGCCGCCCTGGGAAAAAGTATTATCGGCATATCGGACAACTACCGAAACTATCCGGCATTATGGTTTGTGATTGTCGGTAAAGCGTCCAGCGGCAAGTCGGCACCCCTGGACTGGGTATTCAAGCCGTTAATGGACTATGACGCCGAGGCCTACAAAGTCTATAAAGCTTCACGGATTCAATATGAAGCTGAGGCAAAAGAGAGCCGAGGCGAACCGCCCAGACTACTATCCAGGATTGCAGCAAATATCACGGACGAAAAGTTGCTCTATAAACTTGCTGAGAACAACGGCGCGTTATGCTGGAAACATGATGAATTTGCAAGCCTATTGGGAGGCCTGGGTAAGTATTCCAACGGTGGGGCAAGTATGATAGTTGGTAATCTTTTATCTATTTTCAGCGGTGGAGACTTCACCAAAGAATCGGTTAGCGGTGAGCCGTTGTTTATCCCTTCGCCAGCACTTAGTATCATTTCAACAACCCAGCCTTCGGTATTAAAGAAGCTGATGGCACCATACCTGCAAAATGGTTTTTTTGAACGATTCCTTTTTGTCAATATAGGCGGGAAAGTTCCCGACTACAAGCCAGTAATTATCAGCCAGGACGCCCGCCGAATATGGGGGGAGTATATAGATGGATTGATAAGGAATGATGTTACGGAGATCCGGGAACACGTCGCGGCCTATAATATACACGTCGCGGCGATGAACCGCTGGAGAGAGGAGGAGCGGGTATTGATGGAAGCCGATCACGGAGACTTATTTGCGGAGGTTAGTTGCTCTATTCTTGAAAAGGCAAATTATCATTTGTGTCGACTAAGCATAATAGCGGCCAGGCTAAACGGCGATAATATGATCACCGCCCCAATAATGCAATATTCGGTCGATTGTGTTGATTACCTTATCGACGGGCAAAAGGTGGCGTTGCTAAAGATCTTGCACGATGATAAACGAGGAGAGCCGACGTTGATGGAGACTATAAGGCAGCTATATAGATTAAAGCCAGGCTTGAACAAATCAGCGTTAGGTCGAGTGTTGGGAGTATCCCAGTCATATATTAGCAAAGTGACAAATAGCGGGTAATATCGCAGCCAGGAACGAAGCTGCAGCCGGGATGATGTCGGCATGATCGTCGCGGCCTGGAAGCATCCACGAGCCGCGACGGTGCCGACCGTCCAAGTGCTGCCGCCTCATGCCGGGAGCAACCAGGAACCCGTGACGGTGCCCAGCTTCTGCCAGGATCCGCCCAGGTGCCCGCGTCGCGGCCTGGAGAGCGAGAGCCAAATATTTAGTATTATCAATCTAATAAACTTTTAAGATTATGAAGGCGAAACAAGAGACCAAACAAGAAACCAATTTCGATGAAATGCCCGTTTTATTGGGTGAGTATGTAAAGGCGATGAGAGAGGCCAAACGATGCAGGGAGGCCGTTGTGCGCTACTTAATGGAAGCCGATGCATTTGACGGCCTGGCCGAGATTGTGAGCGACTTTGCGCTATTGCTTAAGAACCCGTGAAGCTGCCGACCGTCCAGGTGCCCGCGTCTTGACCTGGAAGGATAGCAACCAGGATCCGCGACGGTGCCCAGCTTCTGCCGGGATGATGTCGGCATGATCGTCGCGGCCTGGGATGATCCGCGAACCGCGACGGGTGCCAGCGTCTCAACCAGGGAAGGATCCACCGCGACGGTGCCCAGGTTATAGTTTTGAGTACTGGAGTTATAGGTTGTAGGTTATACCCGTTGCAAAGTGTTGGTTATTAGGTAGTTATAATAGTAATGCGGTATAACAATAATAAAGGTTATACCCAAGTTATATGTTAATCAGTTGAATATCAATGCAATAACACGTCTATAACCTATAACCTATTACTACAACCGCGACGATAACAAAAGGCATGACCGTCGCGGCCTGGGAAGATCCAGGAACGCCGAGGCAAGCAGCCGCCCACCCATCCGTCCAGCGTCTCGACCAGGAACCCCGCGACGGGTGCCCACCGTCCAAAATAAACCATTTTGTTGCAAATTCAGTCTTGTTATTATAAACGCTTGCGTTGTGAAACGTGGGCGTTTTGCTCGACGATATAGAAGGCGTGACCGTCGCGGCCTGGGAAGCTGGAGAGCGAGAGCCGCCCGCCTGGGCGTTGGCAAATGTTTTTCCGCTGGAGGGGGGGGAGTGTTTTTTTATTAGGTGGTGGGGTACCTTAAACCCCACGCCCTCTCTTTTCCACACGCGGACGATTTTTTGTGCCGTTGGGGGTGAGACCAAGAGTTGCCAATACTGGACAAATTGTACACTCTTAAAAACGCGCGCGAGCAACTGGAGGAATCCGCCCAGGTTATCCAGGCCAGGAGCCAGGATGATGTCGGCATGACCGTCGCGGCCTGGGAAGATCCAGGAACGCCGAGGCAAGCAGCCGCCCGCCCATCCGTCCAACGTCGCGGCCTGGAGAGCGAGAACCAACCGCCCAAGCCTTAGAAGCGACCAGGAACCCCGCGACTGGTGCCCAGCTTCTGCCACGATCCGCCGACCCGCGACGCTGCCGCCCGTCCAGGTGCTGCCGCCTCATGCCGGGAGAAACCAGGAACCCGTGAAGCTGCCGACCGTCCAGGTGCCCGCGTCTTGACCTGGAAGGATAGCAACCAGGATCCGCGACGAGAGTTGCCAATACTTGACAAATTTTACACTCTAAAAAAGGAAGTCTATTTTTTTATGCCAGGCGTAAAAATCTTATTACCTTTGCAAAGATACACTTGCCAACAATGGCAAATGAATCATTTTATTTGGTTTGGCTGGATTCCCAGGGATGGGGTGCCAGCCATTTTTAGTACCTTTTTAGTACCTTTTTGAAGATTGTTTTTATAACTATTTGATTATCAGTATAGGGTTATAATCCCACGCGAATCACTCATCGGGAACGCAGTCCACATGGGCTGCGTTTTTCTTTTTATGCATAGTATAACCCCAAAAACAAGTATGGGCTTTGAACTGCTTGGATGCAGTCAAAGCCCATAATCTATATTCCTCTAATTTAAGGAATTGTAGCTATCAATTGCCGCCCAGGATCTTGGAGATTACCGAGTTAACATCGGCGATGTTTACCTCATAGTCATCGTTCACGTAGGCGCGGCCATAGTATTCACTTGCATCTTTCTGGCCAAGGATCACGCCGATCAAGCAATTGACATCAGAGATGTTTACCTCTCTGTCGCCATTGACGTCTCCGTCAATCCAATCAATAAACACATACTCATCGAGATAAGCCATGCGACGACGGATCCAGTCTTCAACGTAATCCATCTCATTGCTCAGGTTGAGTTCCTTGCCGGCGATATCAGAGTCACCACTCCAACGGGATTCCTCGCGTGCGGCAGCTCCAGACAGCTCCAGTTCGGTGATTGCAGTGCGGAAACGGTTGACCAGGCTATCGGTATTGAGTTGATTTTGGCGCAACTCCCTGTAACGTGCCAGCACCTCGTTATAGTACCACTTCATCTCCAGCATATCACACATGGGCACGTGGCTAATCCAGCGGGCAGGATAACGCTCGGGGCTTACCATATCGGGCAGGTCAACATCGGGAGAATAGTTCTGACCCAAAGTGATATCCAAATCCCAAGGCACCATCGTGAGGCGGGAATTGGTCCTGAAGTCATAGCAACCGTAGTAAATGTTACAGCACTCGTTGTCAAGAGCCTGCAATGCAACTATAAAGATATAATAGTCCTGCATGACGGGCAAGTCAAAGTAATAACCCATGCTGTCGCGAATCGCATATTGGGTGTCGGCGCGGTTAGCAAACCATACGGCATCGGTCAATGACCTCCAATGGTAGGTTCTCACTTCTTCGTAATCAGGATACTTGATTTCAAAACCGTTCCATAACGTGATAATCGGTGATCCTATAGGATTACTCATATTAACGGTGGTGCTCCAGCCGTCTGCTTTCCACAAAACACCGTGAATGATGGCTCTATTCCGGCTATCCAGTTCATAACGCTTGAGCTTCAACTGCTTACGGTCGATGGGTTCACACATGTTATAGATACCCACATACTCACCATTGAGCAGCACCTCTACCATTTGACCTCGTGAACCATTACGCACGTTTGAAACTGAATCGGCATACCAAGGCTTGCGGGCCATGTCGAGCCACAAGTCAGAATTGATGCGGTTGCGCACTCTCAGGAAGTCAACTTGACCGGCGTCCAGAATCCAGCTGTTGTCGTTGCGCAGGCCAAAGAAACGGTGGTTGTCCTTCGTCGTATCTTCCTCATGAAGGAACTTGATGTGATAATTGCGTTTATGACGGCCATCATAGTTAGTAGTTCCACCACGCCATTTGAGTTTGGCGAACATCGGTTCGGCAAAGGCTGAGTCTGGCTCGCTCACCGTGACATAGCCTTGAGAGTATTCCTTACCGAATGTTCCCGACAGCTCTACCACAGGCAGCCAAGTGAATGTGATGCCACCCTCAAAGACACTGTCACCCATCTGTGCTGTCACGGCATACTGCTTGCCACCCTCGATAGCGGCAAACACGAAATTCCCTCCACTGGGAACCTCGACACCTTCAATTGTCAGTCCAGCAATGATGTCATCGCCATAGGTCACTGTGGCTGCGAAGTCATCGCCAAAGAACGACTGCGGCACACTGCACAACCAGATGTGATTGAGCGTGTCCAGCGGAGCGCGGTGACCGCCAATGTTCAACGTCTGTCCCCATGAGGCCATAGCTGTCATAGTTAGAGCTAAGGCCAAAAGAAACTGCTTTTTCATCTTAATTACCTTAAATGTTAAATGTTCTGTTCTGAATTTTGCCGCAAAGATAGTAAAAAAGTTTAAGAGACCTTTCAAAAAACAAAAATGTTGTGTTCCCTAGCTGTTTCCATGGGGGATTTAATGCCGTTTCCCTCTTGTATTCAATAATATCGATAAGCGGTGAGAGGCATTGAAAAAATATTTCATCAATATTTTTTGTTTTTTGTTTCACGTCCGCTAAAAAACAAGTAACTTTGCTCTCTCTTATCACTCAACTTGAAAATCACTCGATAGCAATGAAAATATTCACCAACGATGGATTGCGTCGCATCGGCGACCGTACTGTGGAAAAAGAGGACATGACGATGCTCGACCTGATAGAGCGGGCAGCGTCGGCTGTGTCCTATGAACTCATATCGCGCTGGAGAACTTCCAAGCGCTTCGTCTTCTTTGCCGGCCCCGGTGATAATGGTGCCGACGCCCTGGCCGTGGCCCGCATGATGTATGAACAGGGATACCGCCCCGAGGTTTATCTGTTCAATATCAAGTCGGCCCAGCTTTCGCCATGCTGTCTGGCTAACCGCGATCGCCTGTTGCAGACGGCAGGCGATGATATCGATTTCATCGAAGTCATCCAAAACTTTTCACCTCCTGAACTCGACAAGAACGATGTGGTTGTTGACGGCTTGTTCGGAAACGGTCTGCGCACACCCCTCAAGGGTGGCTACACCGCTCTAGTCCAGTACATCAACAGCAGCGGTGCCTATGTGGTGTCCATCGACATCCCGTCAGGCATGTTTGGCGAGTGGAATGTCGGCAACGACCGCCGCAACATCATCAAGGCCAACCTGACATTGACCTATCAGAGCAAGCGCCTGGCCTTCTATTTCGCCGAGAATGCCGACTTTGTGGGTGATTGCAAGGTGTTGGACATTGAGCTGGACAGCGAGAGTGTGGCACGCACACCCACCGACTTCTACCTCATCGAGCGTGACGATGTGCATGATGTGATGCATCCGCGCAACCCCTTCATCAACAAGTATGACAACGGCACGCTGCTGCTCATCGCTGGCAGCTATGGCATGATGGGTGCTGCGGTTCTTGCCGCCCGAGGAGCACTACGTGCAGGTGCCGGCCTGGTGACAGTGCATGCCCCGCGCTGCGGCTACCAGGTGCTGCAGACAGCCGTACCCGAGGCCCTGTTCGAGCCCGACCGCAACGAGTTGATGACCGAGGCTATCGACCTGCGACACACCTACAGCGTCGTGGCCCTGGGACCCGGCATGGGTGTCCACGACGAAACGCTCGAGGCCGTCCATCACTTCATCATGAACTTTAAGCGTCCTTGCCTGCTCGATGCCGATGCCCTGAACTGCATAGCACACCGTCCCATGCTGCTCAAGAGCATCCCGCCTCGTTCTATCATCACCCCACACGCAATAGAGTTTGACCGTCTCTTCGGCGAGCACAACTCTGATGAGGAACGCCTCAAGAAAGCCATTGAGGTTTCCAAGCTGTACAATATCACGATTGTGCTGAAAGGGCATTATACCATGACCGTTCGCCCTGACAGCAAGATCTATGTCAACAGCAGCGGCAACCCTGGCATGGCGACACCTGGAAGCGGCGACGTGCTGACGGGAGTTATCGCATCGCTCATCGCCCAGAATTATCCTGCCGACTGGTCGGTGGTGCTGGGCGTGTACCTGCATGGCCTGGCAGGCGACCTTGCCGCCCAGGAGCATGGCACTTATGGCATGATTGCCAGTGACATCATTGACCACATCGGCAAGGCCATTATCGAAGTGATGAAATAATGTGAAATGCAGTGCATTTCAAAGTTTAGAGCTTAGAGTTCCGTGACTTAGAATCAAGGTTCATCATACAACAAGGGCTGGCAGTCAATGATTGCCAGCCCTTCGTCATGAGTACCTGAAGTGGGACTTGAACCCACACGGCCGCAATGGCCAAGGGATTTTAAGTCCCTCGTGTCTACCGATTCCACCATTCAGGCATACGGTGTGGATTTCTCGGGTGCAAAGATACTACTTTTTGGTAATATCTCTGCTTTTTCGCTATTTTTTTTCGTCAGCCACGTCTTTGACAAGATCCAGCAGTGTGATATCACCTGTGGCTTGTTGCTGCATCAACCGCTGCTGGTCCACGTGTTCAAACAGCTTAACAAAGCAGCTGTCGGCCTTTGCAATGAAATGGTTTTCGCCCATATCGTTCATGGCATTAGTGACCATATTGACGGTGATGTCGTCAGGATCTCGGGCAGGATGAAAGGCAATATTGTCACTATCCTCTTTATCGTCCTGCTTAACACCAACAAGCACTCCCGACTGTTGCAACTGTTCCAACAGCTTATCGGCCAACATAGCCGGGATATCATACTCGCAGATCAACTCGCTGCGGGTGAGAGCCGGCTCACACAGCTTGAAACGCCTGGTGGCCAGTGCCGCAATAGCGACAGAGAGCTGGACCGCATAGGTCTGTGAAATGCTATCCACCTTATCGCGATGGGCATAACTGCCAAAATTCTGCCAGGAATAGGTAAGCACCACACCCGACAGTGCAATGAGCCATGACAGCTGCAACCACACGAGCAACAAAGGCAAAAAGGCAAAGCTGCCGTAGATGGCGTTGTACTTGGACACATAAACCTGGCCACTCACGAACAGCCATTGCACCACATGGAACAAGGTGCCGCACAAGATGCCAGCGAAAAAGGCTCCAGAGAGTTTGACATGGGTATTGGGCACCAGGTAATAGGCAGCAGTGAAAATGAGCCACGAAATCACGATGGGCATGAACGAGAGCAGGCGCTGCATCACTGGCGATAGGGCATTGCCCTCGAACACCCGCTGCACAGCGTCACTCATGAAGATAGAGATACCTGCCGAGCACACCATGAGCACGGGCAGCAGCATGAACAATGCACTATAATCCGTAATCTTGCGCTGCAGAGAGCGCTTGGTGGTCACCCTCCACACATGGTTGAAACTGTCCTCTACGCTGCTCATGAGCGAAACGAGTGTCCACAACAGGAATACGAGGCCAATACCGATAAAGACACCTTGGGACGCCTGGGCAAGATAATTCTCGACGTACTCCAACGCAGTCTTCAGGGCTTGCCTCTGGGCAGGGAAATAGCGGAACAGCTCACTCTGCAACAGGTTCTGGAACCCGAACCCCCGGGCGATGGCAAACAACATGGCCAGTGCCGGCACAATGGCCAGCACTGTCCTGTAAGTCAATGCGCAAGCTTGAGTCTGAAGGTCGCGATCAAGGAACGAGCGGATACTGAGGTTAGCTACTTTGACCGCCTGAACACGCCTTCGATTGCTGGCATCGTTCCACACACCACTGATGCAGTAGTGCAGGTTCATCTTGATGCGTTGCCACAGACTGGCACTCGGTGTGGGCGCTTGCTCTTTCATCGCACGGTCAATCTCAATCGGCCAAAACGCCTCAGGTCAGTCGAGCGCTTTCTTGATCAGCTCAAAGATATCGTCAATCGAGCCAAAGCCGTTGATGGCGCGGTACTTGCCCTGCTGCTCGTAGTAAGCCTTCAAGGGAGAAGTCTGGTTGTGGTAAACCTCCAGACGCTTGCGGGCAGTCTCCTCGTTATCATCGGCACGGCCACTGAGCTGACCACGCAGCAGAATGCGCTTGATGAGTTCGTCTTCAGGAACTTCCAGCCCAACAACGGCATCGATGTGCGTGCCACGGTCGGCGAGCAGCTGCTCGAGGGCCTCGGCTTGCGGAATGGTGCGGGGAAATCCGTCAAAGATGACGCCCTCACTTGCCTTGTCCTTGTTTTCGTCGAGCACTTGAGCCAGGATGTCGATGATGAGCTCATCGGGGACGAGTTGACCTTGATCGATATATCCCTTGGCTGTTTTGCCCAGGTCGGTGCCACGGCGGATGTTGTCACGCAGCACATCTCCTGTCGAAATGTGGAACAGATGATAATGTTCAATGAGTTTATCGCTTTGGGTGCCTTTACCTGAACCAGGAGCACCAAAAATGATGATGTTCAGCATTTTATTCAGTTTTTAGTTGATTGATATAATTTACTGATGATTAAACCTATTTTTCTCAATCATTATCCTTCTTTCAGGACGTAGATGTCGGGCAAGTTGCGTGCCAGGCCGTCAAGGTCCAGGCCATAGCCCAAAATGAATTTACTGGGAATCTCAAAGCCAACGTATTCGGGCCCGCGTCCCACGGTCAACGCTTCGGGTTTGAACAGCAGTGAAACCATCTTGACCGACTTGGGGTTGTGCTTAGCCAGTTCTTTGCGCAGTTGGGTTGCGGTGACACCGCTATCGATGATATCCTCGACAATCAGGATGTTGCGTCCAGTGATATCTTCGGTCAGGCCCATGATTTCCTTGACAGAGCCCGTAGATGACATGCCATCATAGGACTTGAATCGGATAAAGGTAATTTCGGCATCACGCAGGTCGCACGCCCTGAACAGGTCGGCGGCAAAGATAAAGGATCCGTTTAGAACACACAGGAACAAGGCATTCTCATTGGCATAGTCACGCTTAATCTCCTGAGCAAGGCGGCGCACTTGCTTGGCAATCTCTTCACGTCTGATGTAAGGCTCAAACGTTAGGCCCTGATAGGTAACTTCTTCCATAACTTCTAAAAAATAGGCCACAAAATTAGCAAAGTTTCTCGGCTCCCACAAGATTTGAAGCCAATATTCATTTCTTGAACGAGGTTTCAACGTGAATTGGGTACCTAACCGAGGTAGTTGTGCCCAAGATATTAAAATACGTTAAAATACAAGACAAACTCTTGGATGGTTCAAAAATTGCATATATCTTTGCGATATCATTTTGATATCATTTTAAACAAAACTAAATATTAACTTTTCAACTTTTACGATTATGGAAACGAAAGAATTTAATTTCAGAGGTGTGACAGTGAACGGTTTCTTGATGCTGTTCATCGTGATTCTGTTGCCGATTCTCGCTGTGTGGGGCATCTACCAGAGTGTTATCCTGTACGATATGCCCAATCACGGCTGGCAGCCCACCGCACTGCTCATCTTGAGCATCGTGCTCATCATCTGCACCTTATTTATATTAGGAGGCTTCCTCATGCTGGAACCCAACACTGCCAGGGTGACCACATGGTTCGGCAAGTACAGCGGCACATTCTCCAAGACGGGTTTCTATTGGATCAACCCCTTCTACGGCACCAAAAAGGTGTCGCTGCGTGCCCGCAACCTGGACGCCGAGCCCATCAAGGTCAACGACAAGGTGGGTAACCCTGTGATGATCGGTCTGGTGATGGTATGGAGACTGAAAGATACCTATAAAGCCTTATTTGAGGTGGATTCACAGACAATGGCCTCGTCCGACGGCACAATGAACGGTAATGCCAAGGGACTGATGCGCGCTTTGGAGAACTTCGTGAGCGTACAGAGTTACGCCGCCTTGAGGCAGGTAGCCGGCCAATATGCCTATGACGACAACGACGAGAACACC
>CACYAW010000065.1 GCA_902772455.1 uncultured Bacteroidales bacterium | reverse complement strand
AATGGGTATATGCAGCCATGGGCGGCCAATGGTCAGGCGGATACACCTATGCGGGCAGTAACGACATCGACGAGGTAGCCTGGTACGAAGGCAACCGTCCGGACATATACAAGCGTCTAGTCGACATATATACTGGCACGTCGTATGAGCTGCCCGTGGGCATGAAAAAGCCCAACGAGCTGGGGATCTATGACATGAGCGGCAACGTGGCTGAGCTGCTGGAGTTCGGGCATGTCACACAGGGCGAGAACTACGATGAGTTGGAACGCGACAGCCTCTACCCGGTATATAAATACGGAGGCAGCAACTTTCGGAATGCCTCCTACTGCGTGGTTATTGACCCCATAGAGGCTATGGTAGCTATCGATAATGGCCTTAGACTGGTGCTCCAGGCGTCATCCCTTCCTGCCGGCTACCGCAGCAAATAATAAGGACGACGAAAGACAGTCTGACCATTCGCCGCATGCATAGGGAGCAGGCTTATCATGCAGGCCATGGGCCTGCAGCTTAGAGCTTAGGGCCTATTATGCAGGCTATAGGCCTGCAGTTTAGAGTTTAGGGTTTAGAGTTTAGAGAGGGCATCCGCATTAGTGCTCGCTAGCGCGAGCAGTATAGAGCTTATAATGCAGGCCATGGGCCTGCAGCTTAGGGCTTAGGGCTTAAAGAGGGGCATCCGCGTTCATTCTGTTTGAAGATATGAGCGCGGATGCTATCCTTTTAATCCAAAAAATCCGCCGACAAAAACATCTTAGCGTGAGGTTCAAGAGCGCGGATGCCTTCGTTAAATTCGTTAAATTCGCCGACCTAAAAAGGTCCGCCGAAAGTTAAAGATCCGCCGAATGAAATGACTTAGCGGCTTGTCAAGAGGTTCAAGGGCGCGGATGCCATCCTTTTAATCCAAAAAATCCGCCGACAAAAACATCTTAGCGTGAGGCTCAAGAGCGCGGATGCCTTCGTTAAATTCGTTAAATTCGAAGACAGTCAGTTCACCGATAGAAGTGGCTTAGCGTCTTAGCGACTGCTGCTTTTTGTCATTGACTGCAACCACCCTCATGTCCTATCTTTACCAGCAAAAAACTTATAGAATACAACCATGAGAACACAAAAACGCATCAGAAACACAACACACTGTAAAACAGTGAATTATAAAAATATTTAACATTTTTTTATGATCCCCCCTGACTCTTTTGAGCACTATTTAGCGTCTTTGCGACTTAGCGTGAGGCCCGAGGAAACGGAAGCTTTAGTAAAATTCGCCGACAGTCAGTTCGCCGACAGTTAAAGGTCGCTGGCAGATAAGGATTGGCGGATGTTGGAATAAAAAACTATCGCTATTTGAATTGATTAATTGAAAAATAGTAGTAAATTTGCGGCAATTATGAATAAGAATCAATAACTCTAACTAACTATCAATCCAAAAATCCAATGATGAAAAAAATCTTATCTTTGATGCTTTTGCTGAGCTGTGCGATTACAGCTATGGCCGTGCCTGCCAAGCCGGGCTGGCACACCGTGAACCAGAGTGACGGCACCACCCTGCAGGTGCGGGCCGTTGGCAATGCCTTCAACAGCGCATTGCTCACCAGCGACGGCCTGACAGTGGCCCGCGGCGCCGATGGTGACTTTTACTACATCTCATCGTTGACGGGACTTACCACCGTGCGTGCCCATGAAGCCAATCAGCGCACGGCCAGCGAAAACGCTTTTGTCAATGTGCAGCGTGCCAACTTGGTCATGACGAAAAAATCCTATCAGATGCCACGTCAAAAAGGAAAGTTGGGCGTGGGAGGCAGTAATGCCGATGCCGATGTGCCCTCCCTTGGGCAGCGCCGTGTGCCCATCATCCTGGTGGAGTTCAAGGACAAGAAGTTCAATAACACGCGCCAGGGCATCATCGATGCCATGCTCACGGGCAACGAGAGCGTGGGTCAGTACTTCCGTGACCAGTCCAACGGGCTGTATGAGCCTGATTTTGACGTTTTTGGTATTTATACGCTATCCCAAAACCGTGAGTATTATGGTGGACACCAAGGCAGCAACAATGATAAAGGCTTGGGATATATGGTTACCGAGGCTTGCCAACTTGCGTCAGCCGACGGTATCTCGTTTAAGCCCTATGACACCAACAGTGACGACTACTGCGATGTGGTGATTGTCATCTATGCCGGCGTGGGCGAGGCCCAGGCTTCGTGGAACCATCCCGAGGCCGTTTGGCCCTGCAACTGGAACCTCTCGTCGGCCGCTTATTATGGTATGGGCGGCACGGGCGCTTTCCGTCCCAAGAGTGGCGACCCTCTGGTGAATAACTTCGCTGTATTTAACGAGTTGTATGGCAGCAATGACAATGGAACGACCATCGACGGCATTGGTACCTTTGCCCATGAGTTCGGCCACTGTCTGGGCTTGCCCGACTTCTATGACACGGGTGATGACGATCACTATGGCATGGGCGACTGGGACATCATGTGCATGGGATGCTACAACAATGACGGCTTCACCCCGCCGGGCTACTCAGCCTACGAGAAGAACTTCATGGGCTGGATTGAGTATGTCACTCCGCTGCCGGGAACCTATTACACCCTGCCGGTCTTCAATCAAAAGCAGCAGTCCACCGACAAGGCCCTATGCATCACGAGCGACCTGAACCAGAATGAGTTCTTCATTATTGAGAACCGCAAGAAACAGGGCTGGGACCGCTACACCCCTGGTGAAGGTATCATGATCACCCATGTTACCTATGATGCCGACCGCTGGTGGAGCGATTCACCTAATAATGAGGACATCCAGCTGATGACGCTCATGAATGCCGACAACTCTTGGTCCTACAATGACGAGTCCACCGACCTGTGGCCCCAGAATGGCAAGACCGAGTTCACCGACAACTCCACTCCCGCCGCCAAGCTCAACATGAACTCCCGCGGCACCATCACTGGGCGCGCAGGCTATCTGGGCAAGCCCGTGACCGAGATGGTCATCAATCAGGATGGAACGGCCAGTTTCTGGTACATGAAGGGTTCGGCCACCAATCCCGTCATCTCGGTTACGACCGATGCTGTCGATTTTGGCGATGTCATGATGACTGCCAGCATGGAGAAGACCTTTAAGGTATTTGGCCAGGCCCTGACGGGCAATGTGACCCTGACGCTCAACGATCCTAACGGGGTGTTTACCGTCAATCCCACAACGGTCAACAGTGCCGATGCCCCAGTGGGCAGTGAGGTGACCGTGACGTTTACCCCGAACGCGATCCAGGACTTTAGCGCCACGCTGACCTTGAGCAGCCCTGGAGCCCAAAATGTGGTTATTCCTCTCACAGGTCATGGCCTGATTGTGGGTTACACCCCCGTCATGCTGCCTGCCGCCGAAGAGTACATCAACCTCACGCAATTCCGTGCCGACTGGACCGACCAGACACCTGCCCAGAATGTGGCCAGCTACACCCTGGAGGTGAGCTCTAAGCCCAAGGTTCAGTTGCTTGAAACCGCCGACTTCAGCGGCTTGCCCGATGTGCTGACCGAAGACGGACAGGGCCTTGACGATATCAGCGGCAACTATGGTGACTACCTGCCTGAGGGCTGGTCAGGCACCTCCTATCTGGGTGCCTATGGCGGCGCAGCCCTCCTCGCCTATGATGGAACGCTCAAGACGCCGACCTATAACCTGTCGGGCTATGGCAATAAGGTGACCGCCGTTGTCAAGGCCGCTTCCTACTACTATGACAACGCCACCATCAGCGTCTCGACCAGCAGGGGCACGCAGGAACTGTCACTGGGCAGCGACAAGACCACTTATACCATTGTGCTCGACTGTGCCGACATAGATGCGGTGACCTTCAAGTCGTTGACCAACTATGCCAGCATCTATTATGTGGAAATCTATGCCGGTGACTTGACCTCTGTTCCTTCGCTTAAAGCAGGAAACGAGACTGTAGATGATGTCTATCGTCTGATTCCGGGCATTACCGACATGTTCTATACCGTGCTCGACCTGCCTGCCGAGGGAACTTACATCTACAAGGTGAAGTCCGTGTTTACTGACGGTACCGAGAGTCCCTGGAGCAATACCGAGGAAGTGACGCTGTTCGAGAATGGACACGGATATGAGCTGGGCGATGTGAACCACGACCGCAGCGTCGATATCGCCGACGTGACTGCCTTGATCGACTATCTGCTGGGCGGCAGTGGTAGCTATTGCACCATCTGTGGCAACGTTAACGGCGATGATGAAGTGAACATTGCCGACGCCACAGCCTTGGTCGACATGCTGTTCTCTTCGAAGTAGATCAATCGGTTCACACAGACTCACAGATGTGGCGGGGGTCCTCACTCCCGCCATGTCTATTGTTGTAATAGATAGCGACTCCTATATTCCGTTAATTTGAATGTGTATTGGTCCCGTTATTTTGTTATATGAATTATTATGCTTAATTTTGCGACCATATTTTGTAATTGCCACTGTCTCAGGGCATCACAAAATTCTATGATATGATTAATAATCATTTAATCAAATAATTTAACTAACAACTAACTAGTATCAATGAACAAAAACCTTGTTACCCTTTCTGTGATGCTGTGCTACATGGCATTGGCACTCGCTGTACCCGCCAAACCCGGTTGGCATGTCATTACTCAGAGTGATGGTTCTACTTTAAAGATTCAGGCCGTGGGCAATGCGTTTAACAATGCCATTCTCACTACCGATGGCTTGACTGTGGAACGTGGTGCCGACGGCGATTTTTATTACACTTCATCGCTGACGGGACTCACCGCCATGCGTGCTCACGATCCCAATCAGCGCACTGCTGCCGAGAAAACATTTGTTTTGGCCCAACGTGGCTCGCTGACGATGCAGGTCAAATCTTACAAGATGCCGTCGCCAAAAGGCAAATTGTCGGCCGTGGGCAGCAATGCGTCGGCTCCTGTGCCTGCCCTGGGCGAGCGACACATTCCCATCATCCTGGTGGAGTTCAAGGACAAGAAGTTCAATCACACGCCTGAGCAGATTATCGAATCGATGCTCACGGGCCCCGAGAGCGTTGGCCAGTATTTCCATGACCAGTCTAATGGCATGTACAAGCCCATATTTGACGTGTACGGCATCTATGGCCTGTCTGAGGATCGTGAGTACTACGGTGGCCGTACCAGTGCCACCAAGGACAAGGGCATTGGCTGGCTGGTGACCGAGGCCTGCCAGCTGGCTGCTGCCGACGGTGTGTCGTTCAAGCCCTACGACACCAACAACGACTATTACTGCGACGTTGTTATTGTCATCTTTGCAGGCGTGGGCGAGGCTCAGGCATCGGGTTATCATCCCGAGGCCATCTGGCCCTGCAACTGGACGCTCGACGCCGCCAAGTACTATTCACGAGGCGGCAATGGCGCTTTCAGTCCCAGCATGGGCGATCCTTATGTCAACCATTTTGCCGTGTTCAACGAGCTGCACGGCAGCAACGATTATGGCAAGAACATCGACGGCATCGGCACCTTTGTCCACGAGTTTGGCCACTGCCTGGGTCTGCCCGATCTCTACGATACGGGCAACAACGATAACTACGGCATGGGCAACTGGGATGTCATGTGCCTGGGATGCTATGCCAACGACACTTACTCACCCGTGGGCTACTCGGCTTATGAGAAGGTGTTCATGGGATGGGTGAATTACATCACACCCGTTCCCAACACTTATTATACCCTGCCCGTGTGGAACAAGTTGACAAAGGAAACCGATAAAGCCGTGTGCATCGTGAGCGATGTGAACAAGAACGAGTATTTCATCCTCGAGAACCGTCAGCGCACCGGTTGGGACAGATGTCTGCCTGGCACTGGCATCCTGGTGACCCACATCACTTATAGCTCCAGCTACTGGACCAACAACAAGCCCAACAATGAGAAGATCCAACTGGTGACCTTGCTGCCTGCCGACAACAAGTTGAGTAATTATAGCGAGAGTGGTGACACCTGGCCGCAATATGGCCGCACCGCCCTGACCGATGAGACATCACCGGCCACCGTGCTCAACATGGACAAGATGGGGAACATCACCGGCAATGCCGGCTATCTGGGCAAACCCGTGACCGAAATGGTCATCAATAAGGATGGCACAGCCAGCTTCTGGTTTATGAAGGAAGAACATGTTAACGCTATCGGCGACGTGAACCATGATGGCGACGTGAATATTGCTGACGTGACAGCCCTGATCGACTATCTGCTGGGCGGCAGTGGTGACTATTGCACCATCTGCGCCGACGTGAACGGCGACAAAGAGGTAAACATTGCCGATGTCACGGCACTGGTTGACCAACTGCTCAACTGATCAAATATGTAGAGACGCAAAATTTTGCCCTCTGGGGCATACATTATAGCAATGCCGCATGATTGGAGACGCAAGTTTTTGCGTCTCTACTTTTTTATAATGGATAACTCGATGAAAATCAGATGATAAATTGGCTATATCGAGCACGGATTGTAGAATCCGCGATGTTTTAGTGCTCCAGCACGCCGTGGCGCAGATAGCCGCTGTAGAGGATGGTCTGGATGATGCCGCGCAGGGCCAGGAAACTCAGGTAGGCAATCCACAGGCGGTTGTTGCCCCACTCGTTGGGCGTGATCCAGTAAATGACGAAAAACAATGACCAGGCGATGCTGGCACTGATGAGCATGCCCATCGAGCGCGTCAGGCTGATGAACACGCCGTCCCACACGAATGCTGCCATGCCGGCGGCGGGAATCAACGCGCACCACACGCGGTAGTCCATTGCGGTATCGATGACACTCTGCTGGTCGGTGAGCAGCCCGAAGGCCACACGCGGGAACGAGTAAATCAGCGTGAAGACGGCTGCCACGCCCAGTCCCCACAGGAACAGCAAGCGCACGCAACGCTTCATGCGTCCCATATCGCCCATGCCATAGTACTTGCCCACCACGGCCTCGCCGGCAAAGGCGATGCCGTCCATGAAGTGGCTGTAGAGGGTAAATAATTGAAGAATCAAGGCGTTAACGGCAAGGATGAGGTCACCGCTGCGGGCACCGATGGAGACAAATGCCAAACTGACGGTCATCAGCAGAAAGCTGCGCACAAAGATGTCGCGGCTCACCCTGAAGTAACGTCCCGCACCCTTGAACCGCCACACGCGGCGCCAGTCCAGCAGGCCATTCAGCCGCGGGAATTTGCGCTGCACCGTCAAGGCGGCATACAGCAGTCCCAACCATTCACCTGCCAGCGTACCCACGGCGATACCCACAAAGCCCATTTTCAACAGATAGACGCAGAAGAGGCTGGCGGCAATGTTGAAGACGTTGGTCATGATGGAGATCCACATCGCGCTCTGTGAATCCTGCATC
Organism: uncultured Bacteroidales bacterium; assembly: GCA_902772455.1. GTDB lineage: Bacteria > Bacteroidota > Bacteroidia > Bacteroidales > Muribaculaceae > Sodaliphilus. The sequence continues at coordinate 6,677 of CACYAW010000065.1, read as the reverse complement.
CCCAATAGCCATCCCTTGAATGCCATCATCACGAGGACGGGCGGCACACCCCAGATGCAGATGGTGAAGTAGGTGATGGCCAGCGAGGTGACTTCGGGCGAGGGACCGATGATCCACAACAGCAGCAGCCTGATGGGCCATTGCAGCAAGATGATGAGGGCCGAGATGACGATGGACAGCGCCGTGGACTCGCCCAGCAGTTTGGCCGACTCCTTGAAGTCGCCGCTGCCGCACGTCTGCGCCGTCATGCCCGATGTGCTCATGCGCAGGAACCCGAAGTTCCAATAGACCAGATTGAACATCATCGCACCCACAGCCACGGCACCGATAAACACCTTGTCACCTAGATGCCCGGCAATAGCGGTATCCACCAGTCCCAACAGCGGGACAGTGATGTTGGCCACAATAGCTGGTAACGCAATCCTCAATATTTCCCGATTCATGCCCTCTTTCATGCCTGCAAAGATAGTGCCTATCGGGCGTCAACGCAAGTTCCATCCTGCAAAATGAAGTTCAGGCCATGAATTCATGCCTCTCTTTTGATAATGTTGTGGCTTATCATTTTCGGGTAGGAAGATTAATGGCTGTCATGTGAATTGCAAAGTTTTCGTCAGTTATGAAGAATAATTCAATTATTTGTTATACTTTTGTATATACTTTTGTAAATAACAACCAAAAGCAATATACTTATGAAGCATTATCTAAAGAATCTGGAAGACACGGTCCGCGAGCAATGGACCCGAAAAGCCCTATGTGATTACAATGGCGACTCTTTCACCTATGCACAGTTGGCTATCAATGTTGAAAGGTTCCGCATCTTCTTCGAGGCGGCCGGAATAGGCAAGGGGGATAAAATCGCCATCTGCGCCCGCAACAGCGCAAGATGGGCGATGACCTTTTGGGGAATCAATGTCAATCGGTGTGTGGTGGTGCCGTTGCTGTCCGACTTCCACCCAGACACGGTTTCCATCCTCACCAACCATTCCGACAGTGTTGTGCTCTTCGTCGATGATGATATTTGGGCAAAGATGAATCCCGAAGAAATGCCCAATCTCAAGGCGGCCATCAACGTCAAGGACGGCAACGTGCTTTGGAACCAGGACAAGAAAGTGGCCGACGCGTGGGATAACCGCAAGGCCGCGTTCGCACAACAATATCCCAACGGAATGTATCCCGAGCAGGTGTCCTATCCCGACGACAATGGCGATGACTTGGCTATCATCAACTACACGTCAGGTACAACGGGCAACCCCAAGGGCGTGATGCTCACCTATAACGCCATGTCGGACACCGACGACTTCGCCAACACCCATTTCCCGAACCATCCCGGCCAGACCGTTGTCTCGATGCTGCCTCTTGCCCATATGTACGGACTTGCCATCGAGTTCATCCACCCCAACGTGGATGGCGTCACCGTCTATTTCCTGGGCAAAACGCCGTCACCGACAACCCTGCTCAAGGCAATGCAGGCCATCAAACCTTATATGGTGGTCACCGTACCCCTGGTGATGGAGAAAATCTATGCCAACGCCATCAAGCCTGCGTTGGAGAAAGCCAAAACATTGCTGGCCATCCCTGGACTGAACAGAATCATTTACCGCAAAGCCCGTAACAAGGTCATCGAGGCCTTCGGCGGGGCCGTGCAATGCTTCATCATGGGTGGCGCAGCGCTTAACCCCGAGGCCGAGCAGTGCTTCAAGAAGATTCGCCTGCCCTATACCGTGGGCTATGGCATGACCGAAGCTTGCCCGCTGCTAGGATATGAGTGGTGGACCAAGTTTGTGCCGGGTTCTTGCGGAAAACCTGTCCACGAAGTCCGCATCGACTCCGAAGACCCGCACCACATCCCTGGCGAAATCCAAGCCAAGGGACCCAACCTCACGACAGGATACTACAAGAACCCCGAAGCCACCGAAGCCGCCTTTACCGAGGACGGATGGTTCCGCACCGGCGACCTGGGCATCATCGATGAGAAGGGCAACATCTTTATCCGTGGCCGCATCAAATCGATGATCCTCAACTCTTCGGGCCAGAACATCTATCCTGAAGAGGTCGAGGCCGTCCTGGCCAACTGCCCGAATGTCGATGAATGCCTCGTGGTGGACCGCGACGGCAAAATCACGGCGCTCATCTATACCGAGTTCCCCGAAGACATGGACGAGGCGACCAAGGCCGCCATCCCCGGACAAATCCGCGAGGCCGCCAACAAATCCCTCCCATCCTACAGCAAGATCGCAAAAGTGGAAATGATGAAGGAACCCTTCGAGAAAACCCCGAAGAAAACCATCAAACGCTTCCTCTACAAGTAAGAAAATAAATAAATAAAACGTTGGCACTCAACCCATTAAATATGAGGCTGTGTAGTGACCAACGCCTGTAATTTTAGATCAAGCTTCGCTTGAGATATTTATCAAAATTATAATAAAAATCAAATGACAGATTTATATACAAATTTTGTTTAATTTCTCGGCCGTTAGGCCGATTAAAACCTACCGTAAGAATTATGGCATAGCGTACTTTGCGGATGTCGATCAGAAATATCAGATTAATCAGTTGTTAGTACGTTTTGTGGTCACCATTGTTAGAGTAGTGATCCAAACCAGTCCCTCAGCTCATTCTTCGACTCTGTACTCCAGTTCGTCCAAATCGTCATTAAAATCCGAATCGATCCAAGTAGGTTGTGCACAAATTCCTATCACAAAGACAATGGCCCATTTAGTAAACTCCCATCCAGTCATCAAGTCCTGGAAGGTGAGGAATGGGAGCCAGAATAAAAGAGTAATGCAAAGAATATTTCTGATTTGGACACACTTTTTCAGCTGTTTGCCTATAAAGAGGTGCTGCTTGGGGGTTACGGCAAGATTCATATCGTTAACCAATTTTTGGTTGATTTTGAAGAAAACAAAGGTCACAACCCCGATGGTCCCGACCACGACGGCCCCAAGCCACCAGTTCATATACATCTTCTCGCGCCAGTCCAGAGCGATAAGCAAAAGGATAGCTGAAGCAAAGATGAGTTGGTAACGCTTATCATCTTCATCCAGATTATTAGTTTTGAAGATCACAAAGCCCACCGCCATGATGGCTCCCACCACGATAGCTCCTAACGACCAATTCACATACGTCTTGTAGTACAGGTGCAGGGCTGCAAGCACTAAGAAAAACACAGCGAAAAAGAGCAGGCCAAACTTATCCTTCTTGAGAAACAACTTCTCGGCCTTGAGATTGATGTCCCGGCACAACTCCTTAGGAGTTCTTTCCTTGTAAGGAATATATGTTTCTTCTCGTTTCATAATCCTATCGCCAGGTTCCTATGATACGTCGCCTGAAGGTCAGAACCTCTTAAAACCCTATCATGCGACCCGTTATGGCTATTTACAAGGTTACAATAAGCACTGCAAAAATCGTTCCATTTGCCCCTCTTAGCAGTCATGTATAGAGAGTTGGCCCTAATAGCTGATGACAATAAACTACTGCCCAGATACACGCGCAACCAACCCCGCAACATTATTATCTTGTCTTCCAGCGGCTGACGCATTACCTCCAAAACGGAGCGATTGAATTCGGGCAGCTCATCCAAGAGGAAAGACTTGCCCCATTGGCATCATGGTTTTAACAAATTGATTGGGGCAACATACACACCATCTTCTCGTTGATATGAGCCACCCACAGCGGTAAGCACCATGAGGAAAGAGGGAGCCTTCTCGTCACTCTTCTCTGCCAACTTAGTTTTGAGCCTCTTCAACGAGGCAGCACCCGCTTCAATCAGTTCGTCTCCACCCAGTTTGATTTCAACAGCTCCCCATTGGCCATTCTCCAAATGAATGACAGCATCGCATTCCAATCCAGCATTATCCCTGTAATGCTTCACTTCTCCACCCATGGTGCCGGCATATACCTTGAGATCTCGAACGGCCATATCTTCAAAGAACAAGCCAAAACTCTCAAGGTCGGCAAGCAAATCCTCGGGCATCACGCCAAGGGCTCTACATGCAATTGACGTGTCCACAAAATGCCTTGTCGGTGTTGACCGTATCGAGGTCTTGGAACGGATGTTTGGATTCCAGGCAGGCATGTCCTCAAGAATATATAAATCCTTCAACGCCTCTAAATAATCATCAAACGTCTTGGTATCCATCGTCCTCTCATTGCTCTGGCGCACATCAGCAATGATGGTCGAAATGGCAGCTTCGGTAGAGATGTGACGAGCATAACTACGGATAATCATCTTCAGCACCTCGGGTTTCTTGTTGCGAAAACGTTCATTCTCTTGGTCTTCAAAAACAAACAGTCCATTCCAATAGTTCTTGGTAATCTCGATGGCGATATCCTTAGAAGCCAGGACCGAGATGGGCCAGCCGCCCCGACACAACAAGAAAGCAACATCATCAAGCGTGAAATCCTCATTCGTGTCCCACGTGAATGCCTCGCCGCCATTAAACAAATCCTCTAGCGATACACCGCCCTTTGAATCCTTGGACTCCCACAGACTCATTGGGCGCATCATCACCGGTGCAATGCGGCCAGCGCCACTGTGATGCACCTCGGTCTTGTCTGCCGGAGTGGAGCTTCCGGTGAGTATATACTTGCCGAATTCATAGTTGAAATCCAGGTCATCTTTCACTTGATTCCAGATGTCTGGCGCCTTTTGCCATTCATCAATCAATCTTGGTGTCTCACCTTTTAACATGGCCTTGGGATTTAACCTTGCCATAGCGATTGCCTGCTTGGTGTTCAGTTTCACAAAACTCTTTTGATAGAGCATACATGTGGTTGTTTTACCGCAGAATTTTGGCCCAGCCACAACCACTGCCCCCGAAGTTTTCAACTTCAGTTCAATCTCCTTCTCAACTAACCTTGGATAGTACATGCGAATGCTTTTGTTTCAATTTCCGCTGCAAAGATATAAAATTCCCAAGATTTTCAATACAAAATTCCCAAGATTTTCGATTTGCGCACCCTAAAAGAGAGATTATCAATTATAGTACCCGCACGGGCACGGATTCATCGATGCCACGAGCATAAACGAGGCAGGATATTCGGTCGAGTATTTCGCCCTACTGATGCTTATAATCCTGTCCTCCAGCGGTTGGCGCATCACTTCCAAAACGGAGCGATTGAATTCAGGCAATTCATCCAAGCGGAAAGACTTGCCCCATTGCAACAGCCTCATTATCAAAAGTAAAACCATCAAATAAATCACATATGATTACCATAAAAGCATTGACAACTACAAAAGCGAACCAACTTAGAGGTTAAAGCACTTTATTTCAATAAAATAGTCGTCCCTCTATTGCTGTTTTGCTGAATAAAGATAATTATTACAGCACAGCCAGTCATTTAGTCAATATTCCAATATGCATCAGGTTCTCCATCCAAAGCATCCATTATATCGTAGCCATCTTCTTTTTGAGTACCGGAATATTGATAAGAATCGTAATTATCCTCAGGATAAGGCTCATCTTCACAATCTTCTTCAGTCATCCATATCGTTTTCTTTTTAATCTCATTAATCATATATTCGATTTCTTTAAAATCACAAAAATGTGCCAATAGCTTAAAATTTGAATTAATTTCATCGTCCGAAGTCATAGACCAATAGATATCATGCAATTCATGATCACAATTAAATTCTTCTCTTGAGATTATCTCTCCTTGTTTTGTGACAAAATTATTATTAGAGTTTAAGAAAGCCCAATTCGTATCTTCAAATCCTATTTTTACTGCTTTGATTGTTGGGTTGTATACAAAGTCACAGATTTTGCTTAATAATACTACACCTTCCTTATTAATCAAGTCATGATAGCCTTCATATCTTTTAAGATACTCTTTGTTGTCGCCATCATAGCCAATAATCTTATAACCATGGTGTCCAGCAAAAACATATTGTCTATCGTATGTAACGTAATAGCATTCATACTTACCAGAGAAAACAAGTCCATTTCGAAGGTATAAATCAATACAATTATCCTCTCTTAAATGCGTAATATATCCAGCATTAGGTCCTCCTTCGATATAAGGTATATAATCTTCATCATATCTAAAACATCCAAAAATAAAAACAACTCTACCTTCCCAATACTTGTTGCCAAAGAACTCCTCTTCTTCAAGAAAAATTCTATCATATATATATGGAACAAGTTCAAATCCGTTGCTTTCAATCACTCCAAAATTTCCAATTTCATGATTAGATTCTTGAACAATACATAAATCATCATTAAATTCTAGTGGTTCTGAAAAACGTGGGTAAATAATAATTCTTCCCTGTTTGTCCATAATTCCCCAAGAATCAGACATTTTTATATCAATTTTCCCATCATCTCTTTTTTTCATATAATCAAAATCTTGAGAATAAGGATAATTAGGATTCGTATGATCAAATAATAGATATTTACCATTACTTCTTTTGCCAATTGATTTGTTTGTTGCAACTTGTTCTATTAATGCGATATCATTCATTGTTTTACGTGAATATTTCTCAATTGAGTTGAGATTTGATTTATAGTTTTATTGATTAATATTCAACTATTATATTATTTTCAACTTCTTTCTATAGTGATGAGGTGCCGAGGTAGGTGGGGCGGTCGAGGTTGCGGTAGGCGATGGCTTCCATGATGTGGTGGTCGAGGACGTCGGCGGTGCCTTCGAGGTCGGCGATGGTGCGGGCGACTTTGAGG
>CACYAW010000064.1 GCA_902772455.1 uncultured Bacteroidales bacterium | reverse complement strand
AAAGTATAACCGTTCCGCAAACCGGCCAAATATTTCGGTAAAAAACTTCTAAAAATAACGTACGTTAACAGTTCGATGGCAATTTTGGCCGTTTTTCGCCGAAAATCGGCAAAAAGGGCTCATTTTCGCCTCCTATGATTCACTAGCGAAAATGAGCCCTTTTATTGTTAAAAAGATTCTGCTTTAGCTATGCGTTGATCTGGACCTTAATTCCTGCGTCACGGAAACGCTGCGCAATCTTTTCCAATTCCTCTTTGGAAATCTTTTCAAGGTTCTCGGCCGGAGTCTTGCGATCGATGCTGTAGAGCATCACCTCGCGAGGCCCGATTTCGAGATAGGCGCTTAAGAGCGCATCCAGTTCCTCATCGGTGGTATTGTCGAAACGCTCTCCGTCATATTCACCGCGAATCATGATGGTCTGCACCACACACTGCCCCTTAAATTTCTTGAGATCGGCAATGACGCCCTCGGGCAAGCAATTGGGCGACGTGGGACGGTTGAGCACCCTGAAGGTATGTGCCTTGGCACTATCCAGCTTCAGGATATTGTTGTCCACCTTGAGCAGCGCCTCGGCAACAGCGGGCTTTCCTGCCATGGTCGAGTTGCTGAGGACAGACACCTTAGCATTGGGGAAGTACTCGGTGCGCAATCGCATCACATCTTCCACCACTTTCTTGAACTCGGGGTGCAAGGTGGGCTCACCGTTGCCCGAGAAAGTGATGACGTCGAGCGTCTGGCCGGCGGCCTTCATTTCCTCGAATTTGCGCTTGAGCTGTTTCTTGACCGCATCACGCGAGGGGAGGCCATCCTTGCCAGGCCCCTGTGCATTAAAGCCGGCCTCGCAATAGAGGCAGTCGAACGAACAAATCTTGCCATCGTTAGGCATGAGGTTGATACCAAGGGACATTCCCAGCCTGCGGCTGTGGATGGGTCCATATATCGTTGAATGGAAAAGAACGGTTTGCATATGCTGTAGTTTTTAGTTTTAAGTTGTTAGACGGTGTTTACACATTATATAATATAAGATGTTATATCAAGTTGAGTTGCTGGAGGATGTCGGACACGTCGATATGGGACAGGGTGCGGCGCTGCTGCAAAGCATCGGCAAAGGCGTCCATCGCCTTGCGGACCTGTGAGTTAGAGAACAGACGGCTCATATTATTAAAAGCCTCGTCAAAGATGGGTTCCACCTCATCACGCTCCAGGTGGCAGAAATCACGGCCATCCTCCCAAGCGGCATTGAACAGATCGTCACGCAGCTGGTCGTCCACACGCTCGTTATCGAGCACCATGCGGCGGCACAAGGCATTGGCAACGGCAAGTCCCACTGTGATGCGGTAATGGCCCACGATGTACTTCCATGCGCCACGTGGCGACAGCCGCGGATTGCCTGCAAAATAAAACTCGGGCGTGAACTGGATACAACCAGGTCCGTCACCATCAAGCGTCACGGCAGTGAACAGGTCATCGGCGTCAAACACCGAAAGGCCCAATGCCATGCCGGCGACACCATAGCTCTTGTCCAGCTCGTCACGATATTTCATGATTCGTTTTTCTGACATATCTCTTCATCATTTGCGGCCAAAATCGGCCGGTATCTCGCCCCACTCGGCGGTGTTCCACTTGAGCAAAGCGTTTTTCCAGGTGTGCGTCTGCAACCAGCGCTCGGCGCGCCCTACGATCTCAAACAAGCGGGTATTGGCATCGGTACGGGCCAGCTTGGTGCGGCACTGGCGTGCCCTGATCCAAGACAGGGCCGTCTTGCTGTCGCTATAGATAGCGGTGTGGTCATTGCCCTGATTGAAAAACAAAGCCAGCGCATGAACTATGGCCAGGAATTCGCCGATGTTGTTGGTCGCATCGGGGAAAGGCCCCTGACGGAAAAGCTCCACGCCCGTCGGGACATCCACCCCACGATATTCCATCAGGCCAGGATTACCCGAACAAGCCCCGTCCACAGCAATGCTGTCACGCACAATTCCAGGGATGGCCTCATAGTTGACCATCTCCTGTGGCCCTCGGGCGATGGCACGCAGGATCTCCATCTCGCCAGGGTCGTTACGAAAAGCCTCGACGGCCTCTTGCTGAGAATTGAATGCCTTGTAACGCGCCCCAGGAAATCCCTTGACGCGCAACTCGCACTCCTCCCAAGAGTCGCATATCCCCGGCTCGGTGCCTTGCCAGACCACATACCATTTGCGATTACCGCTTGCCATGACGTTGCTTTTTCACTTGCTTGAAGTGGCAAAGTTACATCAATTTTCCCATATCCACAAAAAGAGCCCGGCATTCGACAGGATCAGGACGCTTATTTTACCGAGGCGAAGCCTCGGCCCACGGGACAGGACGATGACAGGATGAGGAATGAGAGAGTGGCATTATATGGGCCACATAGTGGTCCTGGATTTGGAAAAAATGGCGACTCGCTGCGGCAGGTTGGTGGAAATTTGCTAACTTTGCATGTTTAAAACTATTTATCTGAGAAAGATGGGAAAGGATCCGCTGAATACGCCGATGATGAAGCAATTTGTCGAGATGAAGTCAAAGCATCCCGACGCTATACTGCTGTTTCGTGTAGGAGATTTCTATGAAACCTACCTGCAGGATGCGGTGACGGCCAGCGAGATCCTGGGCATCACGCTCACGCGGCGCAGCAACGGTGCCGCTGCGGCGACCGAGATGGCGGGTTTTCCCCACCATGCCCTGGACACTTATCTGCCCAAACTCGTGCGCGCCGGCAAACGCGTCGCCATCTGTGACCAGCTGGAAGATCCCAAACTGACCAAGAAACTCGTCAAACGCGGCATCACCGAACTGGTCACCCCGGGCGTTGTCGTGGGCGGGACGATGCTGGACCGCAAGGAGAACAACTTTCTGGCAGCGGTCCATTTCGGCAAAAAGACACTGGGTGTGGCTTTTCTGGACATCAGCACGGGCGAGTTCCTCACCGCCGAGGGCAATGAAGAATATGTCGATAAACTGCTGGTGAATTTCTCTCCCAAAGAGGTGCTTATCGAGCGCAGCAACCGCCAGCGGTTTGCCGCCACCTTCTCATCACGGTACCTGACGTTTGAGCTGGAAGACTGGGTGTTCACCTTTGAAGCCGCCAATGACCGTCTATTGAAACACTTCGAGACACGTAACCTCAAGGGTTTTGGCATCACAAGCATGGACAATGCCATCATCGCCAGCGGCGCCATCCTGCACTACCTGGATATCACCCAGCACACCCAGTTGGGACACATCACCACGCTGTCGCGCATCGAGGCCGAGCGCTATGTGCGTCTCGACAAATTCACCATCCGCAATCTTGAACTGGTAGCCCCCATGAGCGATGACGGCAAGTCGCTGCTCGACGTTATCGACCGCACCATCTCGCCGATGGGCGGCCGAATGATGCGTCGCTGGGTGCTGTTCCCCTTGCAGGACGTCAAAGCCATCAACCGTCGCCTGGACGTCGTCGAGCACTTCATGCGGGACCCCGAAGGACGCGAATTAATCAAAGAACGGCTTGAACTCATCGGCGACCTGGAACGACTGACGTCGAAAGCCGCCGTGGGACGTATCACTCCACGCGAACTGGTCCAACTCAAAAGCGCGCTTCAAGCCATCGAGCCCATCAAACAGTACTGCCAGCAGTCATCGTGCGAAGTGCTGCGGGCGCTGGGCGAACAGCTGAATCCCTGCGCCATCATTCGTGACCGCATCGAGCGCGAAATCAATCCTGACGCACCCAACCAAACCAACCGCGGCAACGTCATCTGCCGCGGCGTGGACGCCCAGCTTGACGAACTGCGTGACATTTCCAGCAGCGGTAAGGACTACCTGGTGGCCATGCAACGCTCCCTGAGTGAGCAAACGGGAATTCCGAGCCTGAAGATTGCCTATAACAACGTGTTCGGTTACTATATCGAGGTGCGCAACACCCACAAGGATAAAGTGCCTGAGGAGTGGATACGCAAGCAGACACTCGTCAACGCCGAGCGCTATGTCACTCAGGAACTCAAGGAATATGAAGAGAAAATCCTGGGAGCCGAGGAAAAAATCCTCATCATCGAGACCCGACTGTTCAACGAGCTGGTCACCGCGGTGACCGAGTATATCCCCGCTATCCAGAACGATAGCGCCATCATCGCCCAACTCGACTGCCTGAATGCGCTCACCCGCGTGGCCATGGAGAACCGCTACAACCGCCCCGTGCTGGATGACAGCCTGGACATCGACATCGCCATGGGACGCCACCCCGTCATCGAGTGCCAGCTGCCGCCAGACGAGACCTATGTGCCCAACAGCATCAGGCTGAGCAACGATGAGCAGCAAATCATCATCATCACCGGCCCCAACATGGCCGGTAAATCGGCACTGCTGCGCCAAACGGCGCTCATCACCCTGATGGCCCAGATGGGCAGCTTTGTACCTGCCGAGCAAGCCCGTATTGGCGTGGTGGACAAGATCTTCACCCGTGTGGGCGCCAGCGACAACATCTCGCTGGGCGAGTCCACCTTTATGGTCGAGATGACCGAGGCTGCCGCCATCCTGAACAACATCAGCCAGCGCAGCCTTATCCTGTTCGACGAGTTGGGACGCGGCACGAGCACCTATGACGGTATCTCCATCGCCTGGAGTATCGTCGAGCACATCCACGAACATGCCGCCCGTCCCAAGACGCTGTTTGCCACCCACTACCACGAGTTGAACGAGATGGAGAAATCCTTCAAGCGCATCGTGAACTATAATGTAAGTGTCAAGGAAATCAACGGCAAGGTGGTGTTTGTGCGCCAGCTGGTCAAGGGAGGCAGCGAGCACAGTTTCGGTATCCATGTGGCCAAATTAGCGGGAATGCCACCCAGCATCGTCAAGCGCGCAAATGAAGTGCTCAAGCAGCTCGAGGCCAACAACCGCAATGACAACGCCATTACCAAAGACCTGGGCGATGTTGCCAGCAGCCGCTCGGGCTACCAGTTGTCCATCTTCCAGCTCGACGATCCGGTGCTGAGCCAGATACGAGACGAAATACTCACCATCGACATCAATAACCTCACGCCCATGGAGGCCCTTAACAAACTGTACGACATCAAGGGCATCCTCACAGGCAAGAAAGAAAGATAATATAGTTTTAAGTTTTAAGTTGTTAGTTTTTAGTACGATTACTATCGCCTAAAAAAACATGAGATTATGGTATTATTACTAACAACTAAAAACTAAGAACTAAAAACTAAAGAAAAATGAATCGGAAGGATTTTGAGATTATGGCCCCTGTGGGCATTACCGATGCTCACCCGAAAGGTGACCTCTGAGTAACCGCCAGTGTCGCCAAGTGAGAGTGTAGCGAGAGCTTGGCATCACTGGCGGTAAAGCACCCAAACTAACCGTCGCCGGAGGCGACCCCAGAGCCCACATTCCTCTATTTATTTCTCTCAAACTCATGCACCCGCATTTCCTCCGTTATTCATTTGCATTTCCTTAAAATATCACTATATTTGCAACTTAATTCTAAATCCCATCATTATGAACGTTAATACGATTATTGGTTTCTTACCCGAGAGGATTAAAGCGAGATTAAATAGTGATCCCAGTTTTGCTTCAAAGATTTGGTTAGCTGTCGGGCCTTTCTTTGAAATTCTTGATAGCAATGATATGGAATTCTTCAAAGACTATACAGACCATGGGATTAATCACATTATCAACGTGTTGCAATATATTGAAAACATCACAACAGATGAAACGATTGACATCTTGTCTCCTCAAGAGGTCGGTGTGCTTATCATGTCGGTTATCCTGCATGATATAGGAATGCAGACAAATACTGAAATGTTTGTGAATATGATAAAAGGCCGTTATAACAATGATGTCAATGATGACGACTTGTTAAAGAATTGCTTTGCTGAAGATAAACCATGGAAAATCTTATGGGATGAGTTTTTAAATGATTGCAAATACTGGAACGAAGATAAAAAGTTAAATGTTTTCGGTAAGAAGGATTATGTCATTAAAAAGCCAAATCTTGGTGACATTAATACTTTTGATGACTATGACAAATTTTTAATAGGAGAGTTTATTAGGATTCATCATAGCCGTATTGCTTACGAAACGGCAATTAAAGGATATATAGGCAAAAAAACGATAACGCTCTATGATAAAGTCGCACTTGAAGATGAATTGTCTTTTCCTGATTATCTGCAAATGGCGGGTCTCATAGCCAGAAGTCATGGGACAAATGTTCGTGGCATGTTTAAATATATTGATGACGTCTTTGTTGATTACGACTCTCCTAAGCATCCAGGAGGCATCAATATTGTATTCCTTATGATCCTTGTGCGTTTGGCTGATATCCTTCAAATAGATAATACGAGGATCAATCATACCATGACAAAAATACGGTTAATACCAAGTCCATTATCTGCCCGAGAGTTTGAAAAGCATAGGTCTATAACAGACATTGAATTTGAGAACTCTGACCCGGAGAAAATTCATATTGTAGCAAAACCAAAGAATGCAGAAATTTTTGTTGAGATAGAACGATCAATTGCATATATTCAAAAGGAATTTGACCTTAGTTGGGCGATTCTTGGAGAGGAATTTGAAAAGAATAAAGATTATAAACTAAGGTATAGACGAATAAACTCAAATCTGAGTAATCCTAAAGTTAGAAATAAAAAATCCTATGTCCCTAAGGAATTCCGTTTCCATTTCAATAATGAAGTAGCGAAATTGTTAGTTGGGCCACTATATGATAATAACCCGTCTTATGCAGTTCGGGAACTGGTGCAGAATGCTGTCGATGCCTGTCGTGAGAGAAAGGCACGTGAGGGGGATTTTATTTCTTCTGAAGACAATCCTGATGTCAAAGTAAGCGTCGATGAAATCACCAATGATGATGGTAACAAGGGATATCTTTTCCAAATTGTGGATAATGGCAAAGGTATGACGCTAGATGAGATTGAGAAGTATTTTTTGACCATCGGTTCTTCCTATACTTCAAGTACAGATTGGAAAAAGTTTCGTGACAATAATAATGATATCTTTCGTGCTGGTCGTTTTGGCATTGGCGTGCTGGCCGCTTTCTTATTAGGCCCAGAGATTGAAGTATCGACAAGGAGCATGAATGAAGAAAAAGGCTATATATTCAAGGCCACGTTGGAGAGCCCCTTTATCGAAATAAAAAAAGCCCAAAAAGGAGAACTTGAAGTTGGCACCACCATCACTATTCAATGTGATAAAGAAAGTTACGAAAAGCTAAAAGAACAAGCAAAAGACGAGAATCAATCACGAGATTATTGGTATAATTGGTACATCAATGATATCCCAATAGTTAAGTATTATCTCTGCCATCAACAACTCTTTTCGACAGAAATTGAAGAAGAGGATCAGTATAATGATCTTATAACAGAATGTCCAGGATTTGAAAATATTAGATGGAAACCTTTTTATCGCTTCAAAGGTCTCCCACTAGATTGGTGTCCAAGTATTTATTGTAATGGTTTCTTCATCTCAAATGTCCCCAAAAAACGGAAATTTTCCATTCAGGAACTTAAGAAATTTTATCCTTCTATGATGCTACCCAGTTTACTGATAGAGGATAAAAACAATCTGTTGCCTATCAACCTGCAACGAAGTAATATTGATGATAATTTCAAATACGTTTTTGAAGAAGCTTTAGCCACAGAAGTATTAACAACTTTTATTGATGGAATGATAAAAGATATTCGTGTAAGGGATTTGATAGCCAGAAAATACGACCGTAAAAAAACTCGTCGAAATATTTATTTCTATCTTTGTCCTGAGGGCTACGCTTTAAATTGTGAATACAGTAATAAAAAGTTAAGTGGTAGAACTCTCGTCACAATTGCTATTGAAAGTGAAACACAATTTAAAAATCAGTTTAAAGAAATCATTAGTTATATATGCAGGCAAAGAGATGTAGTTTTTCAATTTCTTCATATTAGTATAGAAAAAGGGCAGTGGGGTTATGATACTGCAAAAAAGCTTATTGAATCAATCAAAAAAGATAAATTAATTGAAAATTTCTCATATAATATCAAAAAAATCAGTGCGAATTTTTTTGATAGGATATTAGAGGACACTGGGTTTACTGCTGATTATGAAACTGCAAAATCCAAAAATAAAGCTTTTGAATTGTTTTATAGTCAAGAAGACAAAAAAGAATTGATGGAAGACATCATCACAATACTCTATAAAAAACTCAATATGAACTTAGTTGCAATAGCAATAGGGAAAATACAATTCACAAATGCAGATGATGTGTGCCTCAATAATTATGATGCAACTCTTGAAAAGATTGTACAAAACAAATATCCGAATGGTGGAAGCCCAATTATTCCATACGATAAGTTGCTCGAATCATTGAAGGAATGAGGACGAGGAACTTCATTGAGTTAACAGTTGGATTTCCTTGAAGTTCCTCTGCGATGCACATCTCTTTGATGGCTTCTACCCACACGCTGCGAGGGTCTGCGACCCACTTGCGCGGGGTTCACGATAATGTCGGGTCTGCAAACCGCCTGGCATCTGCGATGCCTCCTGCTGCGGTGAGGTGGGAGTACATGAAACAGGGCGGCGACGTATTGGGGGTCGGTCATCGTGGTGGGGAAGCCGTAGGTGGTCATGTCAGCGCGGTCGTTGGCGCGGTGTGCGGCGAGCAGTTCGGATGGCATGGTGACGGGGTCATACAGGTTGCTACGAGTCGGGGCACAAGGCGTGTGCATCCAGGATAGCCTGTGCCGTCTTTGTATCCTCAACCACTTTAAGATCCTCCGCGACTGCTTCATCCACTCCTCCGCAGCCAGCAATTGTTAATGTATTGCCCCCTCTGGCTTGCAGATAAAAAAATGAGCGCCTTGGCGCCTTAGCGTGGTGCCCACCCCCGAGGCAATCAGCCCGCCCTATTTTCGGGTTTAAATAAAATGATGTACCTTTGCCGTGAAAAAATAAATGACAATGTACCGTTCCGATTTTGAAATTATGGCCCCTGTGGGCTCTTGGGAATCGCTATATGCCGCCCACCAGGGCGGTGCCGACGCCATCTACTTTGGCATCGAGGGACTGAACATGCGCTCGCGCTCCAGTGTCAACTTCACACTCGACGACCTGCGCACCATCGCCCAGTGGTGCCACGAGCGTGGCATGAAAAGCTACCTGACGGTCAATACGATCATCTATGACGAGGACATGGACTACATGCGCCAGATTGTCACTGCAGCCCGCGATGCCCAGGTGAGCGCCATCATCGCCAGCGACATGGCGACCATCCTGTTTGCCCGCTCCATCGGCGTGGAAGTGCACATTTCCACCCAGGTCAACGTGAGCAACAGCGAGGCGGTGCGTTATTACAGCCAGTGGGCCGACGTCATGGTGCTGGCCCGTGAGCTGAACCTGGAGCAAGTGACCAAAATCACCCATTTCATCGAGGAAAATGACGTACGTGGACCTCACGGTGAACGGGTAAGGCTGGAAATGTTCTGCCATGGTGCATTGTGCATGGCGGTGAGCGGCAAGTGTTACATGAGCCTGCATCAAGAGAACACCAGCGCCAACCGTGGCGCCTGCCGGCAAATCTGCCGTCGGGGTTACATCGTCACCGACCGCGAGAACGGTGACGAACTGGCCATCGAAAACAAATACATTATGTCCCCTAAAGACCTGAAGACCATCCATTTCCTCAACAAGATGGTGGATGCCGGCGTTACAGTCTTCAAGGTAGAGGGACGTGCACGTGGGCCGGAATATGTGCGCACGGTCATCGGCTGCTATGACGAGGCACTGCGGGCCATCTGCGATGGTACCTATACCGAGGAACGCATCAACGAATGGAATGAGCGCCTGTCCAAGGTCTTTAACCGAGGTTTTTGGGACGGTTACTACATGGGGCAGCGCCTGGGCGAGTGGTCGGCCAAATACGGCTCCAGCGCCACCAGAGTCAAGAAATATGTCGCCAAGGGCATCCGCTATTACAGCAAGCTCGGTGTTGCCGAGTTCCTCATGGAGGCCGGCGAGCTGCACGTGGGCGACGAGGCATGGATCATCGGCCCCACGACGGGTGCCATCCCGTTGACCATCGAGGAAATACGCGTGGACCTCAAGCCGGTGGAAAAGACCGTCAAGGGCGAGCACTTCTCCATCGCCGTGCCCGAGAAAATACGCCCCAGCGACAAACTCTACCAATGGCAGCCCGTCATGCCCAAGGATGCCACCACACCGCCTCCATCCACAACAGCCTCTTGTGAATAATCAATGTGGGCCCCCTTACTGATTGGGAGCCCACATTGATTATATATTCAGCACTACGTCACTCACGCTATCTGTCCCACGTGAAGACGAAACGTCCACCGGCATAAAGTCCGCTTCCATTTTTCAATAAAAAGTGAACATCATAGGTGTTACCGCTCTGCTCGACATAGCAGTAGTCAGGATAACCGCTTGTATAGTAGGCATAATATCCCCAGTAATTGAGCGATTCACCCTCAGGAACACTGATGCTGCCATCGCTATTCAGCGTAAATACCCAGTTAGAGTCATCACCCTGGCCATCGGAATAGCCAGCCGGATAAGCATAGGACAGAGGAGAAAGGATACAATACATGTTATCAATACCTTTCTTTTTCATAACCGGGACGTTGCTTGCACTATAACCGTCATCCCATGTGTAATCGGTAAAAGTGCATGATCCAGCATCTTCCCATTCACCGGCCATCACACCCTTGAAAGAAATTGTAGTTGAGGTGATTTGAGGCTGCCCAGGGATTGCCGTTGCGATGTCAGCATCCGAGAGTTTGAGCACCACGGAATAATCGTCAAAAGATTGAATGTTATAACTATACACCTCTACCTGTGTCGTCAGTTCCCCATCCTTGAAAAGGGCAAATCCGTCACCAATATTAACATTGTCGGGTGCATCAACTAATGATACTGTAGCTCGGTACTCGCCTTGGGAAACCCGACGAGTCAGGGTAACCCAAACCGAACAGTCATAACCATTAGACTGGCCTTCGTAGGCTGCCGACTCAAAAGAGATATGCTGACCTGCAGGATTACCATTCTCGCACTTGACCTCGACATTGGTCGAAAGGATTCGCCCGCTCATTGAACCGTTATTCATGTCATACTGTGAAAGGCCCAGTGTGCAAGAATAAGTGTTTCCAAGTTCTAATCCATTACCTGAAATGGTGACATCGGCAGTATTCCGACCATCGAAGAAAGTAGCTATTGCATTCACACTTAATCCATTGGAGCTAATTACCCGAATCGGCACATTATACATTCCGCTGGTTGTTGAACGAGTCAACGTGATTTCGTATGCAAACGAACTTGCGGCCGTGGTGAGATGATATTCAGCCTGAGCAAATGACACATTCTGTTCACCAGTGGCCATGCCGCTGCCATCGGGATAATCACCCAGCGGATTCTGGTCATAGTTGATATTCATGTTAACGTTTTCCACATACTCACTAAATGGTATCGTCATCACCCATGGATAGCTCTCAGGATCTTGCAGCGAACGATTCGTGAGCAAGAGCGAAGCGGGCCAGCCGTTCTCGGCGGCACGCTCAAAGCCCTGATGCAGACGACGGATGGTGTAGATGCGGCCATCCTCGCCCCACAACTCAATGCGGCGCTGGATGAGGATTTCCTCGAGCAACGAGCCGGTCTCATCGTTAGTCAACGCGCCTAATGCGTTGCCTGATTTGGCACAGTTGTAATTGGGATCACGCTTGGCCATGAGCTGATTAAGCAAATTCCTTGCATTAGTGTCCATTCCTCCACGGTGAGCCAATGCTTCGGCAGCGTTGAGGTACATCTCCTCGACACGCATCCAGATGTAGTCACCGTCCCATTCCGTGCCCTCGACCACGTCAAACTTGTTCTGCACGAGTGCATCCGAGCCAAATCCAGTATCGTTGGCTTTCCACCATGCACGGCGAGCATCGGTATCGCTCATCTTGCCATAGAGCCATTTGGAGATTTGCTTGGGCGCACGTTGACCGTAAGCCTTGTTAGAGAGCATATGGGACCAGAACGAGGCGTATTGGCTCACGTTTTCGGTAGGAATTTCAACACCCCACATCACGTTATCCTTAGTGGCATCATTCAAGCCATTGAAGTCTGACACCTCCAGGATGCCCTTACCTTGTGCCTCAGCAGCTGTGATGGCATCCCTGGCTGCGATATAGGCATTGTTCCATTTCTCCTCGACCAGGTAGATGCGCGACCGCAAACCTAGAGCCACAGCATATCCCATGTGGGACGGACTTAGCTGGGTGGTGTTTTTCAACAAATTGACAGCCTGGCTGATGTCAGCATCAATCTGGGCATAGACCTGAGCCACGCTTGCACGAGGTTGACCCGTCGAGCCGTTGAACGTGGTGCCGTTATATAAGGGCACGCACGGGTCGCTCTCATGGCCCTTGTAGGTGCGGGCAAATGACTGGGCCAACATGAAGTAACCGTAGGCACGGATAGCGTAGGCCTGTCCAATGATGTAATTTTTCTCGGTTGACGTGCCACTCATGTTTGATGCGGCAGTGAGCAAATAGTTGGCATTGGCAACCCAAGTATAGTAAGCTTTCCACAGGTCATAACTGCGCCATGATGAACTCACATAACGAGTCTTCACATTATAGGATGCATCAAACCAGAACCATCCCGAACCCTGAGCACCCATAATCATGTCATCGCCCATGACTTCGGCCATCAGGTTATAGGCACTGATGCCAAAGCACTGGTGCGTGTTGCCGGTTGTGCTCCAACCAGGCGTGTGCATCGAACGATATATCTCGTTGAGGTCATTAAGCGCCTTGGCAAAGCTATAGGTGGGTGAACCGCTCAAGAGCAAGTCGATCAAGTCGGTGACATCGGTGATGTTGACTGAACCGTCACTATTCGCATCGGCATTGGAAAGATAAGTTGATGAACCGCTTAACAGCAAGTCAATCAATTCGGTCACATCAGTAATATTTATCATTCCGTCAGCATTCAGATCGCCAGGTTGAGGAGCCATAGGCACCGATAACTTTGCTGACCTAAGGACAACTTGTTGCGGCTCATCGGTGTTGCAACTGGCAGGGGAACTGATATTCTGGCCCGAAGCAGTTACCGATGCACAAATCAAGGCAATCAATACAAAGATTGATTTCAAGAAGTGATTTCGTTTTTCCATATTGCTTAGTGTGTGCCAGTGCAGTCCTCAATGGCCATTAAATATATACCAAGAGGCGTGAACTGAATTGCCTATGTTAAGCTATGAACATCAGATGATACTCGTGACAATACGCCTCTCATTCTCTTTCATCAATGTGGCAAAGGTAATGATAATTTATAGAATAATCAAGAGCATCCCTAACAAAAACAATCAAAAAGAGCTCTGGAACTTCTAAATCAGTCCCAGAGCTTCATGTGCCGGCCTTGTGCCTTAAAAGGCATTATTTCTTTTTCTTGACCGCAGATTTCCTGACGGCCGGCTTGCGTTTGGGCGCCTTGAGCCGCAATATCTGGGCGCTGCGGGCCATCTGCGACGGCACCTATACCAAGAAAAGCATTAACGGGTGGAATGAGCGCCTGTCAAAGGTCTTTAACCGCGGTTTTTGGGACGGTTACTACATGGGGCAGCGCTTGGGCGAGTGGCCGGCCAAATACGGCTCCAGCGCCACACGCGTCAAGAAGTATGTCGCCAAGGGCATCCGCTATTACAGCAAGCTCAGCGTTGCCGAGTTCCTCATGGAAGCGGGCGAACCGCACGTGGGCGACGATGCATGCATCATCGGCCCCACAACGGGTGCCATCCCATTGACCATCGAGGAAATACGTGTGGAAGACCGTCAAGGGCGAGCACTTCTCCATCGCCGTGCCCGAGAAAATACGCCCCAGCGACAAACTCTACCAATGGCTACCTGTCACCCCAAAAGATGCCACGCCCCAACCGCCGACAATAACTGACTGTTGAGATTAAACAAGCCTCCACTTGCAATATTAACGAAGGGCGCCCTACACCAAGTAGAGTGCCCTTCGTTATATTTCAACCCATCAAAAGATTACGGCATGTAGAATGAGTCTGTCGAAGTAGGAAAACTACCAACTCCAGGCACATAGTAAGAAATCCGCATCGACACCAAACGAGTGCTGGGGCTGTAAGTTCCCGCATAGTTGGATTCGTCGCTATTGGCATAGCCACGCATATATACCAAACCATAGCTACTATTAAAGCAGGGTTGAGGTTCCACATAAATACTGTTATCATTGTCAATGATCAGACGGATGTCATAGCCTTCACCGAACGGATTGACCAGCCTGTAGTTGCCAGTACCTGTCATCTGCTCAAGCCGAGCAGTCACTTCGCCCACAAATTCGGAATTATAATTGACATAGCCAAGATAGTTCCAGCTTGAGCGAACGACGGTGATGCGAATAGACGTGTACTCTCCACCGGTAGCGGCATCCTCGGGAGAGAGAGACAACAGGCAAGAGCAAGAGTGGCCCTCTTGAATGCCTGAAAAGTCTATATAGATAGTAGCACTACTCTTGCCCTCATCAAAGACGACTCGAGAATTATATAGCTTCACGTGCTCATCATTCTCACTGAGTATCAACGTCGCGGAATAAGCATTGGAGGTGATTGCACGCGTCAAGGTCACAGGTATTGACACCAACGAAGAAGTAGCCTCATGCTGCACCTCAGGCTCGGTAAACGAGATTTTCTGTCCGGCGGCACTTCCGTTCTTGCAGTGGACGATGACCCTTGTTGATGTGATTGTGGAGCCCAACGAGGG
Source organism: uncultured Bacteroidales bacterium (assembly GCA_902772455.1). GTDB lineage: Bacteria > Bacteroidota > Bacteroidia > Bacteroidales > Muribaculaceae > Sodaliphilus. Next base: position 12 of record CACYAW010000064.1, on the reverse strand, counting down.
ACTGGAATTGGC
>CACYAW010000063.1 GCA_902772455.1 uncultured Bacteroidales bacterium | reverse complement strand
TGGTAGTAATCATCACATCCTTTTTTGTAGAGGGCAAGATGATTGTTCCCCGTTTTGTTCACCTCGGCCTCCTCAACAACCTTCTCAATTGATCCTTGGGAATCCATCTCTGTGTTTGCCAATATCGGCTTTATCGGCACATCAACGGTAGGACTGTCTCGAAGCAAACCATCAGCCTTGGAGAATTTTAATGAATCATACACCACCGATGGTCCGTTGAGGAAACACCACACGACATATTCCAGCAGGGCAATAAAGCCAGACAACGAGATAATGAATATGGTTGTGTCTTGTGAAAAGATGCCACTTACCATCCTGGCCGGGATGATAGCGATGAACAGAACGGCAATGCCAAGAAGAACATGCAGCGTTACTTTAAAGGTCATTTTGAAGCGCATCGTTGCATTTGCACTTTTTCGAATCAGTGTTGTTTTCATATAACTGGTCTTTTTCGTATTATTGTTGTTGAATGTCTTTTTGTTACCGTATGCTTGCGATAGTTTCACATCAGTACACTTACGGTTAAAAACGTACCGTGAAAATACTCTGATTCTTGTCTGTTGTTGACGATTACCTCGATTATCCGACTCATTTTCGCATTGTCTAGCCATTTGGTTCTATTATTCCACTCAAATAGGACCAACATCTTATCCTCCCAAAAAGACATGGATGACGAATAAAGGGAAAGAAAAAGGGAGAAGCAACGCCCCTCCCTGTAGTGTGTCCAGATAAGTGGTATGTCATTCTCAGACCACTTTCAACTTTACCGCCTTGAACGGCTTTAGCGTGATGCGGTTGACTGACTCGCGCTTGGAATCGTCGGCCATGGTCGCATAGATCTGCGTAGTCGAGACATTCTTGTGTCCCAGCATGTGCTGGACGGTATAGACACTTGTGCCTGCATCCACCTGTAATGAGCCGAAAGTGTGGCGGCTGCAATGGAATGAGATCTTTTTCGTGATGCCAGCGGCTTTCAGCCAGTTCTTCAAAGGTGTCTGTGTCAACTTGTCGGTAAAACCCTCAAAGACCTTGCCCGTTCCGCTGCCTCCAATCAGCTCCAAAGCCTCGTCACTGATGGGGTTGTTCACCAGCTCCTTGGTCTTCTGCATCCGAAGGGTGACATACATGCCGCCGTCACCGTAGGGCTGTATGTGTGTCCATTCAAGCTGCTTGATGTCGCTTTTCCTCAGTCCAGTAAGACAGGCGAAAAGGAAAGCGGTCTTTAATACAGGGTATTCGCATGGAGTGTTCGCCAGCCTGACAAGCTCCTGTCGTGACAAGTGTTCCTTGACCGTTGGTATTGTGTCTATACGCTCCAAGAAGCCGTTGGGGTTCTCCATGATCTTGTGTTCCCTGTAGGCGGTATGAAGGACAGCCCTGAATGTTGACCAATAGCCTGCGATGGAATTGATGTGCAGCCTATGTTCCGTGTGGATAGTCTGCGGGGCGGTCATCAGGTACTCACGGAATCTGTTACATAGATCGACGTTGATTTCCTCAAATGTGCATTTTCCGATGCAGAAACGGTCGAAGTGCTTATAGACATGCTGCCACTTGCAGTTCTTCTTGTCGGCCTTCACGATGGACTCGAAGCGGCGGCAGCGCAAAGCCTCGGCTTTCTCGCGCATGCGGTCGTTATAATCCCTTTCTCTCTGATTCTTAGGCTTGGCGTAGATGCCGAGGGATTCATGGCGCATGACCTTCATCGTGCTCTCGTCCCTGTAGCCGGGGTAATAGTCCAGATAGAAGGACAGCTGTTCTCCGCCTTTGATCTTCCGTGTGCGGAGTGTCACGGTCTTACAAATGTTGCTCATAGTACTTTACTTTATTATATGTTATACATTGATTCGTTATCGGTTGCCATGATTAATGATGGCTGTTGCCACTTTTCAGGCGCAAAGTAGTGGAATGATATATGCGTGACGATGATAACTTGCCGTAACTTGTGAATCATTGCGGAATAACTTGGTTATTGGCGAGTAATCGTGAAATTTTGCCGGAATTAATGTGCTCACAGTATCCTGTAGGAACCGAACTGCGCCAGTCGGTCTGCCATCACTTTATCAAACTCCTCCTTGACAAGCAGATTGTTCCGTCCAACCTTGACCTTGGTGATTTGGTGCTTCTTTACTATAACACCCACGTTGGCTTTGGAAATGCCGTATTTCTCTGCCACTTCTGCAGATGTGCAGTAGCGGTCGTCGGAAACGAGGTCGGTGCGGCGAAGCTCATCAAAATGGCTTTGGGAGTAATAGGTGCGTCCGTGCTCACGCTTACTCGGTATCTTGTGGTTATGGGCATATGTACGAACCGCATTGAGGTTCATGCCGTAACGCTCGGCTACCTCCTGGGATGAAAGCCAGTCAATGATTCCTTCAATGTCGGAGGGTGGGGCGAAAATGGCATCAACGTGTTTTTTGCTGTAGTAGTTGCGTCCTGCTATGTGGCATACGGGGATCTGGTGACGTTTGGCTGTAGTGTATAACCAAGACCGTTTGACCTTGTAGGTCTCCATCACCTCTTCGCCGGAATAGTATTCAAGGACTTCATCTGTTGGCTGCACATTCTTGCTATCCTTCTTGGAAGATGTTCGTTGTACTTTGTCAGCAGCCCTCTTTGGCTTTGAACAGGGTATGACACGATTGTAGGGATTGCTCTCAAACATCTTTTCAATGTCGCTCCTGCGGACAAGTGACATCCGGCTGCTCAGCCGTGAGGCAGGAAGTTTCCCCTGCTCAACGAGTTTATAGACATACTGACGGGTACAACCTAACAGGATGGCTGCTTTGGAGAAGGTCAGGTACCATTACCGGTTCAACGGCTCGAAGGAAGTCACGCTGACGTTTCTTCCTGGCTTCTTTTGCCTGCTCGGCACATTCTTCCGAGCAGAACTTCTGCATTCCGCTCTTTGTGGTGAAAACCTTGCCACAATGTGCGCATTTTCTGGTCTTTGACATACTTGCGATATTTATTGGTTCAACATGTTCTTTGTTGTACCTCTACGCATGGTCATCACAAGTAAACACTCGACTCCCGATGTCGCCTTTTGCCACGATGTCGCTTTTCTCAAAACTGGTTTGGAACCTGTCATCTATTGTAATCCGTGCAACCTTTGTCAACTCCGTTCACGATGTGGCAAAAATAAAGCCCCGTAAATTCCCTGCGGTAGAAATACGTGGCAAAAATATAGGGAATTTCCGAAGCAACCAAAAACACGCCTCGAAGTGTTAAAATCTAAAAGTATCTGTATTTCAGTATTTTACATTTGGTTGTTTAGTGCTGTTCATGGTTAGTAAGAGACCTCTAAATACAATTCTGGAACGCTCCTTCGCCAATGGTTATGACAGAGTTGGGAATGTCAATACTTGTAAGGTTGTGACATTCACAGAACGCACTCTCGCCGATGATTGTGACAGAGTTGGGAACATCAATGAAGGAGAGTTTGAAGCACCACGCGAATGCCTGATTGCCAATGATTGTGACTGAGTTGGGAATGTAGATGGTAGTGAGCGAGCCACAGCCAGAGAACGCATCTTCGCCGATGGTAGTGACGGGAAAAGTTGTTCCGTTAAAGGTAACGGTGGCTGGAATGATCACGTCACCTAAATAGGAACCATATTGACTTTTATAAGTCACTTCAGCTTCGTTTCCATTGATGTTATAGTAGATGCCATCGACCTCGAAATCGTAAGCGATGGCGGTTGTTGGTAACAGGAGCGCAAACAGCAGGAGAGATAGTTTGATAAGGTGTTTCATTGTCGGTTTATTGTTATTTGGTTCTTTATTTGATCTTATCCTATTGGGGCACAAATATATGGTTTTTTTTGCAAAAATCAAATAATTAAATAGCGAAATTCATTTCAACTATGTATTTTTACACATTAGACGATTTCGCATCCGCTTTTACAAACGACGAATTACACGAATCTTACTGATGGCATCTGCTTTTATTCGATTAATTTGTGTAATTCGTAGTTTATAATTTAGGGGATGTAGGGATTTAATTTGTAATTTTGTGGCATGATGAATATTAGGAGTGAAAGGAGAGTTAACCGGTGGGTGCTGGTGGCGATTGGTGTGTTTGCCATTTTGGCGTTGTTGGTGGTGTCGTGGGATTCTTATCTGTATGACTTGTGGCAGCACCATGACGTGATCTGGTTTTATCTGTGCGGCAAGGCGTGGATGAACGGGATGACGCCGTATGTTGACTTTGCCGACAGCAAGGGGCCGCTGCTGTGGCTCATCTATGGCATCGGTTACCTGCTCAGTCCGCATGACTATACGGGCATGTATTGGCTGGCTTGTGTGCTGTACACGTTCATCTTCTACCAGTGCTACAAGTGTGCGAGGCTGTTTGTGCGCGACACGCGGCTGGCGCTGGTGGCGGTGCTGATTTCGGCCTTCTTTTTCCTGAGCGGGCTGACGCATATCGAGGTGCGCGCCGAGGATTACTGCTATGCCTTGATGCTGCCGCTGTTCTACCGTTTCCTGCGTTATAACGTGGGCCGTGAACAGGGGCGCCGCTTCGTCAAATCCACCGCCCTGCTGTTGGGGTTTGCCCTTGGGGTCACTTTCCTGATCAAATACAGCTGCACGCTGATGCTGGGTATCTTCATCCCCTACTGGTGCTACGTTGTGCCGCGCCACACGGGCTACTCGCCCTGGAAGGCCTTGGGCTGGTGCGTGCTGGCTGGTGTTCTCACCATCCTGCCCATGATAGGCTGGCTGGCATGGCATGGCTGCCTGGACGACTTCATCAACGAGTATTTCCTGAACACATTCAACACCTTTGACAACCTGCATGGCGAGGAGATTACCGTCAAGCAGGTGCTGCTGATGTTCCTGGGCAAACGCGTCATCCTGTTCACGCTGGGCGTGATTGCCAGTGTCATCATCTATTGCCGGACGATCGGCAAGGGGTGGCTGATGGCAGTGATTGCCCTGCTGTGGTTCATGGCGGTGATCCTGCTCAACGGCACCGACCGCATCTACCTGAACGTGCTGTCGCTGTTCACCGTGCTGGCCGCCGGCATCGTCACCCAGGCATTGTCGCGGTGGCTGCGCTGGTGGGCGGCAGTCGGGGTGCTGAGCGTTGGCGTGCTGGCACTGCTATTTGGCACCGTGGAGCACAAGTCACTCTTTGCCAAGCAGCTGCTTGACCGTGAAATCTGGTATTACTACCCCACCCTGTTGAGCCAGTATGAACAGCCCAGGTTGCTCTACCTCATGTGCCATGACCATGGCGAGGGCGTGCCCGTCGATGCGCTGCCCGCATGCAAGTACTGGAGCCTGCAGATGGGCTATACCCAAGCGATGGTCGATGACCAGGTCAATGCCGTGAAGCAGCACAAATGCGACGCGGTGTTCGTCGAATCGGATAACACCGAGATGATCAAACTGGTTGAGGAAAACGGCTACTACCGGAATGATTTTGTGCAGGCCGGCATGGGCGACAAGCGATGGAAACGGTTCCTCATGTACAGCAGCAAGCCGCTCAAGCCGATGGCATCGCGCTACCCCAGCCCGATGGAAGTGCTGACCAAGCGCAATGTGGTCCTCGAGGGCAAAAAGTGAGGCAAACAATGCCGCTAATCCGAATTATTTCATTAATTTTGCATCAATAATACTATTAGTTTCAATTATAAATCTTAACAAATCAATGAAAGCATTAAACACCGACAAGGCACCTGCTGCCATTGGACCTTACAGCCAGGCCATCCGCACTGGCAACATCGTTTTTGTATCGGGCCAGCTGCCCATCATTCCTGAGACCGGAGCTTTCCCCGAGGGAGGTGTACAGGAGCAGACGCGTCAGAGCCTCTTGAACGCCCGCGCCATCCTGCAAAGCGACATCGCCAACTTCGGCCCCATGAACGAGATTTATGCCGAGTTCTTCACCGCTCCCTTCCCTGCCCGTTGCGCATTTGCCGTTAAGGACCTGCCCAAGGGCGCCCTGGTTGAGATTGAACTCATCGCCGAGGCCCAGTAAGCCTTATCTGTCAAACCATAACAAGCGGCTCTCATGACCCAATGGCCAAGAGAGCCGCTTGCTTTTGTTTTAGGGGGGCTGGCGTTAGTGGCGGATGCGCCAGATAGTGCCCTCGATGAGGGAGCAATAGATGTCGCCATGGTCGTCGACCTCGAAGCCGTTGACCTCGCTGGTTCCCATGCGGTAGGTGAATTCCAACTGATGGGTGGCGGCATTAACCACAGCCAACATGCCGCGGCGTGAGCCGCAGTAGATATAGCCGTCATGCTCCAGGACAATGCAGGGCGCATGTTCATAGCCAAATCTCAAGTCCACCTTCCATAAGAGCTCATACTGGTCACCCGTGCTCATGGCGACGAGTTCGCCGTCCATGGTCTTGGCATAAGCCACCTTGCCGTCGGCACTGCCTCCCAGGCTCTCGCGCACCTTGTTCTCGTTTTTCTCGCGCCACAGCTGCGTGCCACTGTTGCGGTCAACGGCAGTGGTAAAGCGGTCGGGAGCCACGATGACGACATGGCCGGGAGTTACAACAGGCACCACATTTCCAGGGCTGTAGAGGTTTACGGTCCTGCCATTGTCCCACTGCCAGCGCAAGGCACCCGTGTGGCGGTCCAATGAGCGCAGGCGTGTGTCCCAAGCGCCAAAGATGACGTCACCGCCATCGACCACCGGAGCGGCCTGGCAATAATTGTTGATGCTGTCGTAGTGCCACAACAAGCGGTGACGCTTCACGTCCCAAGCCTGGAAAGTCTTGTAGCCGCCCTGATAAAGGATGCCGCCAGACACGACGCCATCGGCCACATAAGGGCCATCGGCCTCATACTGCCAACGTGCCTTGCCCGACTTCTTGTCCAGCCAGACGAGGCGCTTGTCGCTCGTGGGCAGAATAATGTACTTATCACCCACGGCAGGCCGTGAGAAGAGCATCGCACCGGTCTTGTACTGCCAGCGCAGTTCGCCCGTGTTTTTATCCACGGCCTTGCAGTAGCCCAGCGAGTTGCCGAAGTACAGGTTCTTGCCATCCACCCCCACACGGGTGAAGATAGAGGCATTATCGGCCACGACACGCTGGATGTCAAAGCCAGCAGGAACCGAGAAACGCTCCTGGGGCTGTGCAGCCGAATAGTAGTCGAGATTGATGCGGTAAGAGAACATCACCACCGGATCACTGCCAATGACCTTATTGAACACCTCAATCCACTGGCGGTCGAGATCGATGTTCATCAACGTGTAGCCATAGTTGCCGCCGCCCATATCCAAGGCCCTGACCATCACACCGTTGATGCCGTCGGTCTCATAGAGGCGCCACGAATGATAATGGCCACACTGGTGGGTGACGACAGGATACTTCTTGAGGATGTCCACATAGGCGCGGTAGTTGTCCAGATCATCGAGTATCGGATAGTGGTTGACGCTCAACACCCTCATTCCCGGCTTCACCATCACGTTCAAAGTGCTGTCCAGCCACAAGAGGTCCTCCTGCTTGATGTGACCGTCGCCCATCTTCATGAACGGGCCACAGTTCATGCCCACCACCACGAGATCATCTACCGTGAAGACAAAACGGTCGCTGCCCCACAGGTCGTTAAAGGTCTTGCAGGCGCTCTGGCTCCAGTTGTTCTCGTGATTGCCGGGGATGACATACAGCGGATGGGAGATGCCGTCAAGGACGGCTTTGACATTGCGCAACTGCTCGTCGCTGCCCTCGTTGGTGAGGTCGCCGGTCATCAATACGGCGTCAACATCGGCCGCGTTGATCTCGGCTACGGCTTCGCGGAGTTTGCCCTCATTGGCATTACCCGGGGTGACATGAACATCACTTAAGATGGCCAGCCTGACCACCCCAGCCTGCAGCGCCAGCGACACGGCAACCGCAGTGAGTAAAAAAAACAATCGTTTCATCATCGTCACCTGACGGAATGGGACCGCAAACTCATTTAGAGATTTTGAATCCCAGTTTCTGAATCAGCTTAAGCGTGCCCACGGCAGTATTGCGGTCATACTGTTTCTCTTCCTCGGGCAATTCGTCATAAGGCACCAGGCTGGGATGGGTCTTGAGGTCATCGTTGCGTTTTGGACCCCAGGTCCATCCTTGAGACATACGCGCCTGAGCCCACACCTCATGGACATTCTGGGCCACTTGCTCCACAAGGCCTTCTAACTCCTCCGGCAGACTTATATCGCTGATGTCGGCCGGTTGAGGGACATATTCACTTTGCTTCTTTCTCATTTTTATAGTTTTTCTAACACGTCACTCTCACCGCAGGGCATGGTAAGCATATCGTTGTAGAGCGGGAATGGCGCCTTTACCTGATAAGTCTTGCGCTGTTTCTCAAGCGGCACAAACAGAGAAACATGACCCTCCTTATCGGTCGTCACCACCTGTCCAGCCACCTCAAGCTTGGTTCCAGTAATGAACGTTTCGGTTTCGGGGTTCCACAAGCCGAAGCTCACCTGACCATACACCTTGGGATCACGATGGATGTTCAACGTCACGTCACGGTTGAGCAGCAGCGTCGTGTCCAGAGGCAGGAAATCGGGACAAGCGAACGACATCTGCACGTCCTTTTCCAAATAACGGTGAGGAATATTGGTGAACTGGCCAGTCTGGTCAATCGTCAGGATCGTGTCGCTCTTGGACTCGTTGTCCAGTGAGATTGTGACTACCGCATCGTGCATGGGAGGCAACTGGTCGTTATGTACCGAGGCCTCGTTAAGGCGAACCGTGGTATCAAACGGCTGGTTCCCGATCCAAACGGCCACCAGTGCCGCAATGACGGCAGCGATGCCAAAGAACCAGGCCAGGGCCTTGCGGAAGAGCAGGCGTTTGTGCCTCTGCCAGATGGCATCAAACTCCACGCCCAGCAACTTGGATACCAACTGCACATAGGCCCTCTCCTTGTTCAGCCAGGGCCAGCGGTAGTTGCGCTCATGGATGTTGGCACCAAGAATCTCGGGCAAGCCAAGCTTGTCGATAACCGGGTTGAAACACTCAGTGGAAGGGTCCCCGCTGTGGGGCTTACCGTCAACGATAAAGAAATGGATGTTGCTGGTTCGCCCCAAGCTATGGAAAAACTCGATTTCCTTGCCCACCCAATCGGACTGCGCCGAGTTGGGCGAACAGATGACCACCAGATTCCTGGAAGCCTTCAGGCGCTCCTGGAGCTCATCGGTCAGTCCTCCGGGTTGGATGTCGGTGGGTGCAAAAAATACTGGCCTGATGGGCGTGCGTTTCCATCCGCGCTCGTTGCACAACGTCGCCGGCATTCGATAGTGCTCAAGTTTGCGCTGTACCCGCTTTCCCCATACCGTATCCTTGGAATTATAGCTGATAAAGGCATAGTATTTGAAATCCTGAGCCATAATAAAATCTAGTTTTAAATGTGAATGTCTCAATAATAAAATCATCAAATAATTGATGGGCAAACCACCGCTTAAAAAGCTTTAAACAAGTGAGAATGCCCTATTTACCCATCAGAAAGAGTATTTCCTCCAAGAGTCGCCCTTGGTGGAAGTGAACGCCTTAGGTGTCTGTTTCTTGCGCAGGTCGAGTGTTGGAGCGACATTGCTCACGTTCTTCTCGATATCATCTGCCATTTTGCCGTAGGATACCATTCCCTGAGAATCCTGCAGCTCCTTGAGCAGGTAATAGGTGAACAAGCCATGCCCCTCTTCCTGGAACCCCTGAGCGGTCTCATTGCCGTGGGTAGCGGCCATAACGACCAGATTGCCCATGACAGGCCTGGTATCCTGAGCCTCTACTTCCACAGCCCTGTCGATACTGAGGCCCTCATTGTCACGTCCCACACCGCTGAAACAAGCGTCAAGGAAGACCGTAACCCTATCAAAGCCCAGTCCGCCCAAAATGGTGTAGAAGTCATCAAGAGCGATGCCGAATTGCGGTTTTGTACCATATACATCGGTGGGCAACAGGTAAGCGCGGTTGTTATCGTTGATGTCGGGGACACCATGGCCGGCATAGTAAACCAGCAACTTTTTGAACTTGCGGTCGCTGATTTGATCCCGCAGCCAATCGGTCAGTTCCTGCTCCAGAATCATGTGCTTGGTGGCGTCTTCACACAGATGAACGTTCTCAGCCGGTATTCCAAGCGTCTTCTTGCAATACTCGGCAAAGACGGATGCATCGTTTTGCGCAAAGGGCACATCGGCAACAAAGCGGTAATGCTCATTTCCGATTATAAGTGCATAGGTGTCGTTGCGCACAATCAGCGACTCAGGAATGTCGGAGTCCACACCAGAGATGCGCTTGTTGGTAGTGTAAGGCAACGACTTTTTCAGACAGATGCCCACAGCTTCGCGGTCCAGGCCATACTCCTCACAGTTGTCGGTGTTGATGTTCCTGGGGAGGCCCCTGATTTCACCCTGGTAATACTTGTGGACGGTTTTGCCATTCTCCTTGACCTCGGTAGCAAAGACGGCTTTTCCCAACATCGCGTTGTCGCCAATTTCGATCAGGCTCAAGTTAGTGCATGACAAGAAGGCCTGGTCCTCGACACGGGCAAGGCTGGGAATGGTCACCGACCTGAGCGCTGAGCAATTGGCAAAAGCGATGGTGCCGATGCGCTTCACATTCACAGGAATGGAGAAGTTAAACAGATTGCGGCAGTTAAGAAAGGCGCCCCAGCCGATTTCGATGACAAAAGCCGACTGGAACTCCACCGTTGACAATTCGGTACAATTGGCAAAGGCACATGAGCCGATGCGAGAAATGCCAGGACCAATAACCACCTTGCGCATCGAGAGTTTCTGTTTAATCCATGGGGCGATGTTTTTGGTCATGTCATAGTCGGGCATCTCGACAAGAGCCTTCTTGGGCGTGGTATTGTTGATATACAACGTCCTGCCGTCAAAAGTCCACTCGATATCTCCCGTACATCTGCCCGATGCCGAGTTAGTGGTCTGGGCAGTGACAATGCCTGCCCATAACGCACACATCGAGAAGAAAAGAATCAATCTTTTCATGCAAATCAAAATCTATTAGAATCTGAACTGGAGATACAGGCGGTTCGTCTCTTCCTTGACGGTCATCTTACCCGTGTCATAAGCCTTGTCGGTCACTTTGTACTTGATCTTGTTGTCGTTGCGGATCTCATAGCCAATACCGATGAAGTCCCATGACAGATTGAAGCCAAAGCTCGTATAGAGACCATGTCCATAAGCGAAACCGTTCTTGGTTTCCTCGTTACCTTTAATAATAGCGTCCTTGATCAAAGCGCCTTCAATGCCGTAACCGACGTGGTAATAGAGTTGGAGCCTTACTTTGTTGGCACCTGACTTGTGAAGCGGGGTGAAGGGATAGAACGTGAGTGACGGACCGAGGGTCATGCCATAACCGAGCGTCATCATCTCATTGTGCCAGGGCATATAGTACACCCCATCATGGTGATATACAAAATCCTCGGGAGCTACGCCCTTTTCAAACATGTTAAACTTCATGTCCAACCATGTGTAGTCCAATCCGATAAACAATACCGAACCGATGGGTTTGCTGTGAAAGTTGAAGGTGTGTCCCCACTCGAGTCCAACGCCCCATTTAGGCTCTAACTGATTATGAAAGACACCTTCACCAGAGAAAGTGGGGAATTCATCGGAAGACATCTTATGACTCGTGTTATAGATGAGATTCAAGAAGGTGTTTTTGCCCCAAACACTGCGCAGGCTCTCGGTGTAATCATTCACATACTTTGACCTGGACTCCTGGGCAATAATCTGCTCAAGTGTCATCACTCCAGTGGTGTCACCACTAGCCAGGTTACTGTTGCCATTACCTTCCATTGCAAAAGCCGTCATGGCACAGGCGGCGGTAATCAATGTAAAAAAGAACTTTTTCATAGTTTTTGATGTTTTTAATTTATTATTGGTTAATTAATTTTATGATCGAATTCACTGATTTACGGGCCTCATCGGGAATGATGCCCAAACGATCGAACTGCTTGAAATCGTCAAGAAAAGTATCTTTCAACTCCTTGCGGTATTTCTTATAGATCATCTCGGCCTGCTCGGTCTGTCCCATAAACAGCAGAGCCGCAGCAAGATTGGCCTGAATGAACAAGCGGGAATCGTCAATGGCCAGTCCTTTACGGGCATAATCTTCGGCCTTGGCAAAGTCTTTACCCAAAATGGCATGGTTGGAGAGGTTACCGTAAGACCTGGCCACATGGGAGTTATATTCTTCGGGATATGCATAAGCTAATGTTTTATTGATTCCCAATTCCTCTTGGTAAAGAGCCTCGGCATCGGCCCAGCTTTGACGTTTATCGCACACGGTGGCAAGATTGCGCAGCAACTTAGCCACCTCGGGCAGATACTTGTCGTTACCATTGAGTGAGAGCTCCCTGTAAGCATCAAGAGACTCCTTGAAGAACGCCTCACTCCTCTCCAGGTCATCGTTCTGGTAATACCTGATGGCCTGTTCATAGAGGCCCTTGGCGAGAACAGGCAGATAATACTTGGGGGAATTCCCGACCAGCGAGCGGTAGATGTCCAACGACTCATTAAAGGCCTTCTCACCCTCAATCATGCGGTCAAGCGCGAAGTTCTGCACCGACGCGTTGTTGAGAGCAACAGCAAGCATGGGAGCGAAGCGCTGAGCATCGACAGACGCCAATCGGCGATAAATGCCAATCGCCTGCGACAGGAGCGCCTTGCTCATATCGAGATGGGTGTCATTGGAGAAATATACGGCCGAAAAATTGTTGAGCGCGGCAGCATAATCCTGATCATAGGCATGTGAGTTTTCGTCCAATTGCCGATAAATATCTATCGCCTGCCTGAAGGCCCGCTCACTGTCCTGGAAACAATCGGCGTCACTATAGATGAGCGCAAGATTATTGTAGATGGATGCCATGATCGGCTTATAAATATCAGGATTCTCGGCCGACAGTCCATTGTAGATTTCCAGAGCCTGATTCAACTGCGACTCCACCAAGTCCACATCTTGAGCGCCCCGGTAGTTGAGGATCGCCATGTTGTTTAACGTCGAAGCCACATTAGGCGAATAGGTCGAGGGATCCTCGCCCGATAAGTGCTTGAAAATCGACAGCGCCTCGTCATAGAGGGGCCGTGCGGCAGCCTGCTCGTCCTCGGATGCGGAATAAAGCACAGCGATATTGTTCAGCGTCTTGGCCAACAGCGGCGAATAATGCTCGGGATCATCCTTTGCCATCTGGCGGCATGATGCCAGAGCCCTGTTATAATACTGGCGGGCCCGTTCATTGAGCCCCCTCATCAGCAAGTAGCTGCCGGCATCGGTCTGCCATTGCCCGTTATTCTCATCCAAGGAGGCCCGCTTCTCAATATAGGACATAGCCGAATCGGGCTGATTATCCAGCACAAAGCGCCTGAAAAAACTGTAGCAGTCTTGCGCAAGGTCCTCGCGGTCGAAGCGCTCGGCCTGCTCGCTCTGCTCCAGCGTCTGGCGCGCTTTCACGTTAGCCTCATGATGCTGGTTGAGCTTCATGATACGGTCATCGATGTTGCCTTTGCTCCTGAGCAACGAATCGGCCCGAGCGAGCTCACCAGCGAGAATGAAATCACTCACCTGGCGGTTAAACTCATCTATCAGGTCATAGTCGATTTTGGAATAATAATCGGCCATCTCGTTGATCAGCTGCTCGTTATTCTGCTGCTGGCTGTAAAGCTGCTGCAGGGTGTTGTTGTACTGCTCCTGTGAGATGCGGTTCTGTTCCCTCAACTCCTCGATTTCGTCTTCACGTTTTTGCAGCTGCTTGGTTAACGTGCGGCGCAGTTTACGCTCGGCTGCCAGTTTATCCTCCATCTGCTGAGCCGGGGTTTCCATGATCAAATAGAGGGGAGCCACAGAGTAAGGATAGGTCTTGGGGGCCGCATCGGCATCCACGAGCTGATATCCATTCTTCTTCACCGCCTGGATCAGGAAGTTCTTGGTGTTGACAGGGAATGAGAACGAGCCGTTAGCGTTCTTGATGAGTACGCTTGTCCTTCCCTTGATTTGAACTGTGGCACCCGTGAGGCCTTGCCCCTTCACGTGTGTGCCATTGACCATTCGTCCACGTGTCTTAACGAAGCCCGACTGTGTTTGTGCCCCGGTGCATAAGGTTAACACCGAAAAAATGAATAACAGTATCGCTTTTCTTACCATATATTATAATGTGCTAACTAACAATATAAAATGCCCAGTGAAACGTCCACCACGTTATAGTCGTAACTCTGGACCCATGACGATAGCTGATTCCAAGGCTTGAGACAACCATGCTGGAGCCGTGCCTCGTCCTTGAAGTCTTCACTGCCGTCTTCACGGTAACCCAAAATCTCGTGAGACGCAACCCACCGCAGGTGCTCGGTCTGTGACAAAACCTGCAATACCCTGGTCACCGAATCATCGGGTGCATGCTGATTCCACTGATACACTATCTCATTCTCTTTTCGGGTGAGATGCTTGAGCAACTTCATTTTTTCCGGTCCCAGAGCAGTGCTGGCAAGCAGCAGTTTAGTATATTGATGGAAACAGTTCTCCATGTTTTGGCGCTGGATGCGTCGCAGCCTCATAACACCCGAATAGGTGGGCGAAAAGCCCTTGTATTCATCGTTCAACTGCATTAAGTCGCGGCGTTCAGCCTCCCAGTCCAGCGGCGTTGCCTTGGTATTCATTGCGGCAATCGACTGGTCATATTTCTCCTTGAACTTGATGGCTTCCATCTTCAACCTATCGCTCACGATGTTGTCCCAAGTATAAGTCATGGACTGCATGCCAAACAGCGTAATGGGCTCTAAACATTCATCGCCGATAGCGACTGTGCGCTGATGCAGATGCCTTGAAGAGGAGTCACTGTTGCACTCGGCAGCCCACAAGCGGTTATAGTGTTCGGTGAGACGGAGCAAATGGTTACCATCGTCACGTCTAACCCTCGCAAGGATGCGGAAGTTGTTCAAGTCCTTACGGTAACGCATCGCGAGCCTGAAGATGCGCACGGCCAGCGACACATTCTGCTCATCGTCATTCAATGCGATAACGACATAGTTGAGCGAACGGATAATGTGCTCGATGTAGTCGTAGAACTGGACACTGTGGATGTCCATATCATGCAGAGTGATGGGAGCGGCATCGTCATAATTCTCGTCGTCGTATTTCATCTTGTGAGACACGGCAGGCGCGTTAACGGCAAACAGACCGGCCAGCTTCTTGACGTCCTTATCGATGACGTCGCAATGGAATCCGGATCGATCCACCCTCACGTCGTCACTGCCAGAGCGGACAAACGCCCCAAACTCATAGAGGAACCTTACCGTATCATAGCCCACCTCGCCAAAACCGACAACAAGCGCGTTGAAATCAGACGATACGGTGGCATCGGGCTCAATCTTGACAAAGCTGGCAGGATGCAGACGTACATCCTGCTTGAGAATCTCGACACTGATGTGAGAGGGATCGACAACCTTGACGATGACATTGTCGTGGGTGAGCTCGTCCTCAATCACGCGGTGCACGCTGTTGTAACGGGCCTTGCAGTAAAAAATCTGCCTCACCCCAGCATCGGCAGCTTTGATAACGGTCAAATCCCTCTTGAGGTTGCCTACAGCCTGGATGTTGTCGTCGTCAACGTCGGTGAGGAAGAACAGGTGCACCCTGTCGGATGTCTTGCATCTTATGATTCTGGCCAGCTGGTTAAGGCCAAGGTGCCGGCGCAAGATGTCGCAGTTGCCGTTCTCATCGGCCTCCCCGACAGAAAGATTGATCAAATCATAATAAGTGCTTGTTGTCAAGCAATCCAACTCACACAACAGTTCCAGCTCGTTGTTATTGAGGGAGAGGAAATTGAACAGCCTCTCCATACCGTTCTTCACACTCGTCGCGTCACCATCGTTATGTGTTCTGACCACGATGATGCGGTAATCCTTCTTGCCGATAGCGTTAAAATGCTCCCTGATGCTGCGAGCCATCAGATAGGAGGCGTCATTCAGGCCCCAGAACACAAAAGTCTCGCTCTTCTTACGCAGGATATAGGCTTCGAAAAGCATTCTGAAACCCGCTATGATGTTGAAACCGAAATGCTTGAGAACGAAAATCAATGTGATCACTGCCGCTAGCAGATGAACCAGCGAGAAAGTTCCCATAAAGATCCAATTATCATGGAACTGCGCATGGATGGCGGCCACATCGCTCTCGAGCAGGAACATCTCAAAAGCGTGAACGACAGCCATCGGAATATTGGCAAACAATGAAAGCGGACTGTGGACGATATACATTCCCACATCATAGATGACAAAGCCCGCGAGCCACACCAGCACAAACGATGTCGTCAACACCTTGCCCGGCACATTCATCTTGTTTCCCTTGCCATAACGGTTGAACACCATCAAGATAAGGACCATAGCTATTGCCAACAGAACCCCGAGCGCACTACTCCAAGTAGCCAACTTCATCAGATAAGGAGTCATGTCAGCCTCATGACTCGCTAAGTGGGGAAGCAGGTCTGACAATCCTTGTATATTCAACAATAAGGTGTTCATTGTCTTATATTTATATCACATTTCCATGCTTAAAATCCTATACTCCATGGGGAGATTGATCTCAAAATAGATGTAAACCACATGACTTAAAGCAGTAGAAATTAAAAGCTAATGACCTGCAAATATACAGAAAAAAGTGAGAACCAACACCTTTTTATCAAAAAACTTGCGGCTTCTTCCATACTCCAGATAACAGATTGCTCACGCATCGCATGCAAACATCAAGAAAAGACATAGGATAAACAGTAAAAAAATATTACCTTTGCAGGCGACTAATTATGAATCACGAGTTATACATAGCACGGCGCATGACGCTGAACGACCAGAACCATCAAGGCTCACCCAGTCTGACGGTGGCTCTTGTAGGCATCGTGCTGGCCGTCATCGTGATGATTCTGTCGGTGGCTATCGTCATGGGGTTCAAAGGAGAAATCACGGGCAAGATCATGAACCTGGATGCCCATCTCAAGGTGAGCAATGCTGCCCTGGGCATCGACAACAACTATGCTACGGTCGGCCTGATGGAGGTGCGCGACGCCATTGCCGGCGACAGCGCCTTTGCTCCACTGGTCAAGAACGTGAGCCTCATTGCCGACAAGAGTGCGATTCTCAAGACCGACGATGATTTCATGGGCATCATCATGCGCGGAGTGGACGGGGGCTATGACTTTGACTACCTCAACAGCAAAATGATTGACGGCACCGTCCCCGCCGTGAACGACACGTCATCCAGCAACACGATCATTATATCCAAGACCGTTGCCAACCGTCTCAAGCTTCATGCCGGAGACAAAGTGATGACCTATTTCATCGATGACAAGATCAAGGTGAGGCGCCTGACCATCAGCGGCGTGTTTGAGACCGACCTGGAGGCCTTTGACAATGCCTATATCGTTGGAAACATAGGCATCGTTCAGGACGTTAACAGTTGGAATGGCGACACCGGCACACAGATTGCGGTCAACCTGAATGACACCCGCCATCTGGATCAGGACGCCTACAGCCTATACAGCTTGCTGGCCGAGAACACAGTCAAGCACGAGAGCCAGAACCTGTTCTATGTCACCACCACCCAGCAAAACAACCTGGCGTTTTTTGCCTGGTTGGATATGCTGGACATGAACGTCGTGATCATTCTCACCCTCATGATGGTTGTGGCGGCCTTCACACTCATTTCGGCCATGCTGATGATTGTGCTGGAGCGCATCCGCGTCATCGGCAATTTCAAGGCCTTGGGCGCGACCAACGGCACCATTCGCCGCATCTTCATTTACCTGACGGGCAAGCTCATCCTCAAAGCACTCGTCATCGGCAACATAATAGGCATCGGGTTGGCATTGCTGCAAAAGTATGCCCATATCGTGCGCCTCGATCCCGATTCCTACTACATGCCCTATGTTCCCATTCACCTGAGTGTTCCTGCCTTGCTGATGCTTAACGTGGGCATCATCATTGTCTCCTACCTCACCCTGCTGGGTGCCAGCCACATCATCTCGACCATCAAGCCCACGGCGACGATGCGCTTCGAGTGATGCCATATTATCTGACTTATCCATTCGACCATCTGTGCGGATGCCAACTTAAAAACCAACATCTAAAAGCTATAGTATATATGAAGACGAACCAAATGAACATGAAAGAGGAAGCAGCCCGTTGTCTGCTTTGTGAAAATGCGCCTTGCAGCCGCGCTTGCGGCAAGGGTGATGTAGCCAGGGCCATCCGTGCCATCCGTTTTGGCAACGAGGGCATTGCCCGCCAGTGGATTGACGGATGCGATGAGAACGACCTTGAGAAAGCCGAGCAGGCGTGCATCCATTACGACCGTCCCATCCGCATCCGGGAGATGATGAGCCAGTTGCCCGAGGTACCTCGTGCCGACCTGCCGAGTCTGGCCATCGAATTCTGCGGCCTGCACTGCGAGAATCCGTTTTTCCTCGCCTCGTCATCGATATGCACCAACTATGAGATGGTGGCACGTGCCTTTGACGCCGGTTGGGCGGGTGTCTTCTACAAGACCATTTGCCTGGATGACATCAACGAGGTGTCGCCCAGGTTTGACGTTCTTCACCGCGAGGGCGACAAGGGCGATTTCACTGCCCTGCGCAACATGGAACAGTTGAGCGAGAACCCCGCCGAGGTGGACTTTGACATCCTGAGCCGCCTCAAGAAGAACTATCCCAACAAGATTGTGGTAGCCTCCATCATGGGTTCGACCGAAGAGCAGTGGATTGAGTTGGCCAAGATGGCCGAGGCCGCTGGCGTCGATGCCGTGGAACTCAATTTCTCGTGTCCCCAGATGCGTTTGGCCGGCATGGGTAGCGATGTGGGGCAGGATCCCGAGCTGGTCACCTTCTTTACCGCCTATGTCAAGCATTCGGTGTCCATCCCTGTCATTCCCAAGATGACGCCCAATATCACAATGATGAGCAATCCTGCCATGGGCTCCTATTTTGCTGGTGCAGACGCCATCAGCGCCATCAACACCATCAAGAGCGTGACGATGGACCAACGCGCCGAGGTGTCTGGCCAGTGGACCGTGTCGGGCCTGTCGGGCCGCGCCGTCAAGCCCATCGCCCTGCGCTTTATCCTTGAGATGGCACAAAATCCCGTGATGAAGAACCTGCGCCTGAGCGGCATCGGCGGCATCGAGACCTGGCAAGATGCGCTTGAGTTCATCCAACTGGGATGCAGCAACCTGCAGGTATGCACCGCCGTGATGCAGTATGGCTACCGCATCATCGACGACCTCACCTTGGGTCTGCAGCATTATATGGCCAGCCGCGGCATTACCAAGCTGTCAACGCTGGTGGGTGAGCAACTCCCCAACTTTGTCAAGCCCAGCGACCTGGACCGCGACACTGTCGTCTACCCCATCTTCGACAGCGAGAAGTGCATCGGCTGCGGCAGGTGCTACATTTCCTGCATGGACGGCGGTCACCAGGCCATCATCTTCGGCGACGACCGCAAGCCCCATCTCGTGGGCACCAAGTGCGTCGGCTGCCACCTGTGCCGCCTCGTCTGCCCCACCGGCGCCATCGGTGTCTCGAAACGCGTCCCCAAGCGCAAAAACAAATAACGGCTCATCTATTCGGACGCTGCTTTAAAAAGAAGACAATAAATACAATCAATACAAAGCTACCCAGATTGTAGCGTGAATTAAAGACAACTTGAACAACGACAACAACAAATCGAGTTGTAAACCGTTGTTCAAGTGTCTTTATCATTCAACGGAAAACAGGGACGGTTCTATTGATCGTACCTTAGTTATTGGGGGAATACATATAATATGCGATTGAAAATTAATCACTTAGCAACTTTGCTGCTTAGCATGGGGCCAGTCTCGTGAGGTGTCGCAGTGTTTTTTTTGAAAAAAAAGTTGAAAATTTTCTTGGTGGTAACAAAAAAAGCAGTACCTTTGCAGTCGCAATTAGGAATTGTCCTGTGGTGTAATGGTAGCACATCGGATTCTGGTTCCGCTT
>CACYAW010000062.1 GCA_902772455.1 uncultured Bacteroidales bacterium | reverse complement strand
TATGGCAAAGAAAGTAGTTGCAACCCTTCAGACTGGTGAAGGACGCTCATGGAGCAAGGTGATCAAGATGGTCCGCTCCGAGAAGACTGGCGCTTACGTTTTCGAGGAGCGCATGGTCCCCAACGACAAGGTACAGGACTGGCTCAAGTAATCTGAGGCCGTTCAACAATATCCGCCTGCCCGCACGCTGACACAATCAGCACGCGGGCAGGCTTCGTTATGCCCCGACCGAAAAAACTTTTTTATGATAATTTGTGGATGTGACCTTCAAAAGGTCGATTGGGTCAGAAGACCCAATTCCATGTTAAAGACCATGCGAGTGCCCAGTATTGGGCACGAAGCTTGGTCCAGGACACCTGAGTGCAAAGTGCCTCGTAGAGGAACTTTGTGATTGATTCCAATGATTAAGTTTGTCTTGCGCACTAAGCCAACCGCTTCATGTGTCAAAATTTTAGACACTTTTCCCAAAAAATCTCGGGCAAGCCGTGAAAATACATCTTTTGATTGCGCTTCTTGCTGTGGGAGACTTTAACTTTGTCCAAGTCAATGGAAATGCCACCCATGAATTGGGCATATAAAGTAAAACAATAAAAACGATAAAAGATGAAAAAGAGTTTAAGTGTATTGTGGTTGACTGTGATGCTCACTGCGTTGATGCCGTTTATTGCGTCTGCCTATGATTTTGAGCAAGATGGTATCTATTATTCTATCATTGATTCCTCCCGGGTCGCTGTCGTCTCGGGGAATGGCGGCGAAGGGACTTACCGCGGCAATGTTTTCATTCCTGACAGTGTTGTTCATGATGGCGTGAACTACACGGTAACAGAGATCGGGGACGCTTTTTTCAAGTGCACCCAGTTGTCAACTGTAACCATTCCCCCAACGATTACCGATCTGTACTGGGATGCCTTCTTGGATGCCTTCTTTAACAGAATCATCGTGCGAGACCTGGAAGCCTGGTGCAGGATCAATTTTGTTGTCGATGGATGTTTTGGACTGATGGATCCGTATCCTGAAGTAGAAGTCGGCACTCATGGCATGGAGAGTGACCAAGACATGGTAAACTTGGTTGTCCCGCAGGCAATCACGGATATTCATGACTTCACATTCTATAAAATCAATACGATCACCAGTGTCGTGATTCCCGATGAGGTTACGACTGTGGGCGAAGGTGCATTCTTCGGTTGTTATAATCTCAAATCTCTCAAGATTGGACCTGATGTGACTTCAATCAAGAACAGCGCGTTCGACACCAACTGTTACTTGTTCGATTGGGAGTACAATACCAACAGCAACATCATCAATGAGGTGACGTGCATGGCTACGGTGCCTCCTGTGATGGCATCAAAGCGTTGTTTCAACAAAGCCACCTACAAGCATGGGACGCTGTATGTGCCTGCACAGTCCATGAGGGCCTACTGCCAGGATGAGTATTAGGGCCTATTTGAAAACATCATGCCCATTTCTGAATCCAAGCCTGGCGATGTCAATGACGATGGAATGATAGATATCATTGATGTGACTACTTTGTTAGACATGCTGCTCAATGGCGACGGTCAATAAATAGTGACATAACGCAAAAAGAACCTGGAAGCTGTGACCCAGCTCCTGGTTTTGTCATTAAAGTCTAAAGACTTATGGCCCCAATGTGATTATTTGGGGCTTTTTCATTATCTTTGCTGCTCGTAAACAATCATGTTGAGATGAACGACGACAAATATATCTTCACGCTAGAGATCGCGGTGCGCGACTATGAGCTCGACAGCGAGGGCATCGTCAACAATGCCATCTATCTGCACTATCTGGAGCACACGCGGCATGCCTTCGTCAAGCAGGAGGGCATCCCCTTCGGCAGCTTGACGCGCGAGGGGCTGATTCCCGTGGTGCGGCGCATGGAAATCGATTACCACACGCCGTTGCGCAGTGGCGACGTGATGTTGAGCCGGCTGTGGATTGAACGCAAGGGAGCACGCTTCATCTTTTACCAGGACATCTTCAGGAAAGAGAGTGGGGATGTGGTCGTTAGGGCCGTGGTCACTATCGTGTGTATGGAGCAGGACGGACGCATCAACCGTGGAGACGACCTGGCAGCACAGATTTCCAAATATCTTGAAAAGCCATGACAGCCAGCAACGGGTGTACACCATTGACCTATCGCATCGCCTTCGCTAGCCTGCAGGGCATGGGCGTGGACCTTGCCCGCAAACTGCTGGACGTCGTGGGCGACGAGCAGCGCTTCTTTGACATGAGCGAGAAGGAGCTGCGTGCCCTCACAGGCGGACGCAGCAAGATTTACCGTGACGATTACCGCCGCGAGTGCCTGCGGCGGGCCATCGATGAGGAGGCCTTTGTGCGGGAGCGCGGCATCGCTGCCACCTATTTTACCGACAAGGATTATCCGCATCGTCTCATCGAGGCTCTTGACGCTCCTGCGATGATCTACACACTGGGCAAGTGTGACCTGGAAAGCGCCCACGTCATCAGTGTCGTGGGGACCAGGCACGCCACCCAATATGGCATCAGGTTTTGTGATACCCTCATCGCTGAGCTGGCACAGCGGCTGCCCGACTTGGTCGTGGTGAGTGGCTTGGCCTACGGCATCGACATCGCCGCCCATCGGGCCGCCCTCAAGCACGGCGTGCCCACGGTGGCTGTGCTCCCGCGCGGACTGAACCATATCTATCCCGCTATGCACCGCAACGATGCCATCGCCATCGCCAAGCATGGAGGTATGCTGTTGACCGACTACACCAGCCAGGACGAGGTGCAGAAGAGCAACTTCCTGGCGCGCAACCGCATCGTTGCCGCCTTGAGCGACTGCACGGTCATTGTCGAGTCGGCAGGATCGGGAGGAGCGCTGGTCACCGCTTCGCTAGCCATGAGCTATAACCGCGACGTGATGGCGGTGCCCGGTCGTTGCGGCGACGAATTCTCGGTGGGTTGCAATAAGCTCATCGCCACCAACAAAGCTGCCCTTATCACCTGTGCTGACGACCTGATGACGGCCATGCGTTGGGAGGGATTGGCCCGCCAGCCCCAGCAACTCGACCTCTTCCCTGACTTGACCAAGGAGGAGCAGGCCGTGGTTGACGTCATCCGCAACCAGGGTGAAATCCATCTTAACACACTGGCCGATGTATTGCACACACCGGTCTACAAGCTCATGAGCGTCCTGGTCGAGTTGGACTGCAAGAAGGTGATCGCCACTCTGCCAGGCTGCCGATATACGCTAGCATAGTTTTGTTTTTATTTTTTATGACTAGGAATTTTGATAATTCAAAAGAACTTAGTACCTTTGCTATTTAAATTGCAACAAAGAACTGAAACACTAATAATACAACGATATGAATACTAACAGAATCCCCGACTCTGAATTCATCATCAATGATGATGGCTCTGCATTCCACATCCATGTAAAGCCCGAACAGTTGACCGACAACATCATCGTGTGTGGCGACCCTGGCCGCGTGACCATGATTGCTTCCTATTTTGATACCCGGGATTGGGAAACGTCCAGCCGTGAGTTCCACGCCATCGGCGGCACCTACCATGGCAAGCCCATCATGGCGCTCTCGCACGGCATCGGTCCCGACAACATCGACATTGTGATGACCGAGCTCGACGGCCTGGCCAATATCGACTTCGAGACACGCACCCCTCGCGCCGAGCACCGCACGCTCAACATTGTGCGCATCGGCACCTCGGGCGGCTTGCAGCCTTATGTGCCCGTTGGCACTTCGGTGATCGCTTCCAAGGCCATCGGCTTTGATGGCGTCGTCAACTACTATGCCGACCGCAATAAGGTTGCTGATCTGGACTTCGAGAAGGCATTCTGCGAGTTCGTGAAGTGGAATCCACTGTTCGCCAAGCCCTACGTCGTGGATGCTGACCCCTGGCTGGTAGAGAAAATCGGTCGCGACGACATGGTACGCGGCTACACCATCAGCGCAGTGGGATTCTATGGCCCGCAGGGACGCCGTGTTCGTCTGGAACTGGCAGAGCCTGAACTGAATAGCCGCATCGAGCAGTTTGAGTATAACGGTGGCAAGATCACCAACTACGAGATGGAAAGCAGTGCTCTTCAGGGCATGGCTCTCATGCTGGGACACCGCGCGATGACCGTTTGCTCGATTATTGCCAACCGCGTGGCCACTGATGTCAACCCCAACTACAAAACGGCTGTCGAGGATCTGGTACGCACCGTCCTTGACCGCTTGACGGAATAAAGATTAAGGAGAAGATTTTGTTTCATGAAGATGAGGAGTCTGCCGCTAGTGAATAGTAGCAGACTCCGTTTTTTGATGCCTAAATGAAAAAAAATATTAAATTGGGAAAACGATATAATATTATATGCTAAGTCTGCGTTATGAATATGTAAGTTTTAAATCAGGATTGCCTATGCACAAAATGACTACTTCGACCAACAATGAAAATGACGTTGAGACAGCAGTAAAAGGCCCCAAAAAAGAGACCATGGAGTTCCTCAAGCAGTTTGCTAGGGCTTATCAGTTCAACGGCGAGTTACCAAGAGGATTAGAGTCGATGGTTTTGAATTAAAAACAGAATATTCGATCCTCTCACCAAGGTAAAAACGACCTCCCTGTCACGATGAACAGGGAGGCTTTTTTAACTCTAAACGATGTGGCTGTTGCTCATGTCGTGATAAAATAGTAAATTTGCGCCAAATAATTAGAAAGTCATGATGAACTTGATTAAACGCATTCTTTCGGGCGTCGTATATATCGCTTTGATTGTAGCCGCGATTGTGTTGCTCGACAACTCACCGGTGATGTATCTGCTGGTGTTCTCGCTGTTGATTATGTTAGGCATTGGCGAGATGATCACCATGGCCAAGGACGATGCAACCCAGTCATGGCTGGTCAATATTATCGACATGCTGGGGGGAGTGGGGCTCTTTGTGGCTTTCTATCTCCACTATGAGGTGGGGTCGATGCAGCGTTCCTGGTGGGTGCTTCCCATTGCGGTTTATCTGCTGCTGCGCACCATCGTGCAGCTTTACCGCCCGCGTCAGAACGCCCTGCACAGCCTGGAGCGCTCGTTCTTTTCGCTGGGCTATGTGGCCCTGCCGCTGGCGTTGCTCAATGTGATTATGAGCATTACCGCTCCCAGGATCCTGCTGGGAATGTTCGTGTTCATCTGGCTCTATGATACCGGGGCCTATTGCGTGGGCATGTTGCTGGGACGGCATCGCTTGTTTGAACGCATATCCCCCAAGAAATCATGGGAGGGCGTTTTCGGTGGCATCGCTTTTTGTGCGGCTGGCGCCTTTGCTACCCATTATTGGTTTGACGAAATCTTCCAGGTGCCCGATTTGGCCACTTGGGTGGGATTGAGCGTCGTTGTGGCGGTATTCTCGACTTTTGGCGACCTGGTGGAATCGCTCATCAAGCGCACTGTGGGTGTCAAGGATTCGGGTAATATCATGCCTGGCCATGGCGGCATTCTGGACCGCATCGACAGCCTGCTGCTGGTAGCGCCGGCGGTGCTCGTTTACCTCTCGCTGCTAGTGGACGAAAGTATTTTTTAGTCTCTATCTTGTTATGCGTCGTCTGTTACCCTTGTTACTGTTTTCATGGGCGTTGCTGGCCGCACTTTCGTGTGGACGTGCCGGCAAACAGGCCGAGGTAAAGCATCGGCTCCCTGACACGCTCACCGTGGGCACGCTCTATAGCCCCACGGGTTTCTTTATCCTCAAGGGGGACACGATGGGATATGACTATGACCGCATCTGCGACTTTGCTCGTTCCCATGGCATCGCGTTGCGTTTCAAGGTGGCGCGCAGCATGCCCGATTTGCTCAAGATGCTCGATAAGCGCACCGTGGACGTTCTGGCCTGTGAAATCCCGGTTACAGCCGAGTATAAGTCACGTGTGCTGCACTGCGGTGCTGTCAACGAGACCTATCAGGTGCTCGTCCAGCATAGCGGCAAGGGGCTCATCCATGATGTGACCGAGCTGATCGGCCAGGATGTGTATGTCGAGAAAGGCTCAAAATATGAGTCCCGCCTGCGCAACCTCGATAACGAGGTGGGTGGCGGCATTTCCATACACACGGTCGAGGGCGAGGCGGCCTTGCCCACCGACCTCATCCAG
The DNA here is from genome assembly GCA_902772455.1 of uncultured Bacteroidales bacterium. Taxonomy (GTDB): domain Bacteria; phylum Bacteroidota; class Bacteroidia; order Bacteroidales; family Muribaculaceae; genus Sodaliphilus. The sequence continues at coordinate 8,650 of CACYAW010000062.1, read as the reverse complement.
CGTGTGTCGAAGCGAGAAATCCCGTTTACTATCGTGGATAGCGACATCGCACAGATGAATCTCACCTACTATGACAGCATCAACATCCAGCTCAGGGTGGGTTTTGAGCAACGCTCGTCATGGGCTGTCGCCAAGCGCAATCAGTGGCTGGCCGACAGTATCAACATGTGGGCTGCAAGCAGCAATGCACAGGAATACTCCAAACAGGTCCTCAAGCACTACTTTGAGATGAACCGTGGGCCCAAACCCGATTCGGTCAAGGTCGATACCATGGCCGTTACTCCCCCGGGCGGCATTTCGCCCTATGACCATGTCTTCAAGCAGTACGCTAAGGAAATGGGATGGGACTGGAGACTGCTGGCGGCAATCGCCTATTCTGAGTCGGGCTTCGACCCCAACGCGACCTCTTGGATGGGGGCCAGGGGACTCATGCAGGTCATGCCCAAGACGGCACGCTCTTTTGGCGTGGACGAAAAAGACCTGGGCAACCCCGAGGTGAGCATACGCGTGGCATCCAAGATCTTGCGTGAGCTGGATGGTATCATGCGCAGCCGCACAGGGGCGGGCGACCGCATCAAGTTTGTACTCGCCGCCTACAATGCCGGCTCGGGCCATGTGACCGACGCCATTGCCCTGGCCCGCAAATATGAACTCAACCCGCGCGTGTGGAACGAGAATGTTGAGCAGGCCATGCTGTGGAAGATGGATCCCGAGTACTACAACGACTCGGTGTGCTCCAACGGTTATTGCCGTGGCACCGAGCCTGTGGACTATGTGGTCAAGGTACTCAACTGCTACGAGAACTACAAGAAGAATTATAAACGATAGTAAGTAAATATTTAGTATTGGTATTATGAAAAAGAAACATTTAATCGTTGCTGCTGTTGTGGCACTGTCGGCATCCATGATGATGCAGTCCTGTATAGGAAGTTTCGCTTTGTTCAACAAGGTAAAGAATTGGAACGAGCATGTGGGAGACAAGTTCGTGAACGAGATCGTCTTTGTCGCCATGTGGGTTCTGCCCGTTTATGAGTTGTGTTTTATGGCTGACTTGTTTATCTTGAACTCGATTGAGTTCTGGTCTGGTACCAATCCCGCGCTGGCCTCTAATGACGTGAAGGTCGTTGACGGCAAGGACGCCCAGTATCTGGTCGCCCGTAGCGAAGCCGGTTATACCATCACCAATATGACCACCAATCAGGTGACCCGCTTCAACTTCAATGCCGAGGATAATTCATGGTCACTCGAGAACAATGGTGAGGAAGTGAAGCTCTTTACCTTTGTTGACGACACCCATGTTGACGTCCTCACTCGCGATGGCAGCTACACCCGTGTGGAACTGTCACAAGCCGGCGTACTCGCCTATGAGGAGCTGGTCGGCATTGGCGGTGCAGCCTTCGCCTTGAAGTAAACAGTTAAATGACATCAACTGAACAATCAGCCCGGTAGTGATTGCACTGCCGGGCTGATTATATGGTCGTTACTTGAAGAACTTGCTGTGGCGGATGAAGAAATAGCCGATGGCCATCAGCACTACCGAGACGGTGATGGCGAATGGGAAGCCCAGCCACCAGTTCTCCATGCCGTTGGGCACGTTCATGCCGTAGTAGCCTGCTACCACGGTGGGAATCATCAGCAGGATGGTCACCACGGTAAGCGTCTTCATGATGCGGTTCAGGTTGTTGCCGATGACCGACGAATAGGCCTCCTGCTGGCGATCCAGGATGTCGTTGTAGATGCTGGCGGTGTCCAGCGCCTGTTGGGTCTCAATTTCAACGTCCTCAAGCAAGTCCTCGTCATGGGGCAGTGTGCGCAGGCGTTTCTTCAAGCGCGCCAGCACGGTCATATTGCCCTTGAGCGACGTGATAAAGTAAATCAGGAACTTACCCAGGCCCATCGTCCGCATCAGCTCGTCATTATCCATCTTCTGCTCCAGCCGTTCCTCGGCGGCATTCATCATCGTGTTCATCTGCTTGAGGTACTTGAGGTACCATACCGATGTGGACAGCATGAGTGACAACAACAGGTCATAGCCCTTGCAGGCGTTGACATGACGGCGCTGGCTCCACCGGATGAAGTCGTCAAGGACCTCGTTGTCGTAGTAATTGACAGAGATGAACACATCGTCACGAATCAGGATGGCCATTGGAGCGGTCGAGAAGATCGTGTCGCCGTCCTCGTCGATACTCTTGCACGGCACGCGCACAAACACGAGCATCCAGTTGTCCTCATGGTCAACGCGGGGACGTTCCTCGATATCTTCGGCATCATGAGTGAAATCAGGCACCGCAAAGCGTTCCTTGAGCACTGCAAGATCCTCGGCAGTCGGGTGGGTCACCTTAATCCAGCACCCCGACTTCCACTGATTGATTTCGCTAAATCCGTCCTTGCATTTCCAATAACTGATCATAATCCCGTTCCTCCATGTTTAATCATGCAAAGATAATGAATTTTCTTTTTTAAAAGGTAGGCACATGAGAAAAAGGCCCTCAAACAGACCGCCAGCTCTGCAGGCCCAATGCTCGCCTGTCCTCACACCTCCAGTCCATCGTCACTAAACATGGCATCACGGGCTCCCAGCCCATAATACTCTAACAGGCCTATAGGGAAAAACATAGAAAGGCCGCGACGCAGCACGTGTTGCGGCCTTTCTGAGGTGTTGGTCTTATTTAGGTGATTACTTCACGACCTTGATGGTGGCGGTGGTGCCGTTGCTGTAGGTGACACGCTGCAGGTACAGGCCCGTTGCGGGTGCTGCGGGCAGTTCGCGACCTGTCAGGTCATAGTAGCGGGTATCGACGACCTGTGCGCCAGTGCCCACCTCGTTGATGCCCGAGGGAATGGGATTGGTGACATAGGCAATCTCTGAGCGGTTCACCTCATCGCCGGCAGTGTAGATGCTCTGCACGCCCACCATCTCAAAGTCGGTGGTGTAGAGATAAACCGTGTGGCGGCCGTTACCGCTGATGTAGATGTCAAAGTTGACATTGTCCTCAAAGCTGTAAGGAATGTCTGTCATGTAAGTAGGCATACCGATGTAGAGCTCGGGATCAAAGGTGTATACATCACCGTCGAGAATGATGTTGTAGAACAACTTGTTCTCGTTGAGTTTGAAACCATCGGTATCAACGGTGGGAATGGTGAAGTGCAGCACGGTAAAGCCTGAGGTCTGGTTGATGGTGAGATCTTCTTCGGTGAAGATGGGCGTGGCCGGTGTGGCGGGATACTCGTCAAACGCAACAAGGCCGGGAGCGACGTAGTCGTTAATAATCGACAACGTGTTGGGACCAACATTGGTAATCATGGATGCGGGCCATTCGGCGACAAGGTTGTGGCCTTCCTCATCAACGTCAAATACAATCTCATCGTTCAGGTTGTAGTTGAACACGGGGCTGCCGTAGGTCTCGGAATCGACAAACGCATCGCCGGTGAGCACATAGATGTGTCCGTTGTAGTAGGCGTCAACACCCAGGTACTGGCGGGTGGGGAAGGTAGCCTTTCCGTCAACCAGTTTACCCTTGATGAACGCATCGGGATTGTTGTTGTTGAGGTAGCCGATGTAGATGTCCTCACCATCGATAACCACGTCAACAATGCGTTCCTTGGTTTTGGTCAGGTCGGTGGGATCCGACAGGTAGGTCATGTTATAGGCCTGGATGTAGTAATCGGTTTCCGACAGCGTGATAGGCTCATCGGTCATGGGTGCATAAACGATGTGCTGGTCAGCCATATAGAACCAGTCGGCGGTGGCGTCACACAGGCCGATGAACTTGTCGCCCAATTGGGTGAGCACACCGTTTTCCCAAGTGAACTCGATTTCACCTTCCTCCTCGACAACGGGCATACCCTCATCTTCGTCATAGTGCATGCTGTAGGCATAGTACGGGTCGCCAACGTCGATGATGTAGAGTTGCGGCAGTTTTGCGACATACTTGCCGTCGCCAGTAGGCTCAGCCTTGATCCAGGGCAGGATAGAGAACCAGATGTAGCCCTGTGAGATGGGATTGTAGATGTATAGGTTGCCGTCGTTGCCCTCGACCACCTTGCCGATGCCGCCATCCACATTCTGGATGTAGATGTCGCCCCAGCCCAGGCCATAGGCAAACGAGGAGGCATACATGTTGTCATACAGGGTTCCCTCGGGAGCCTCCATGATGGGCTCCTCTTCGATCAGGGCGGGAGCAGCAGCTGGAGCCTTGAACTGGGACAGCCTCATGCCGGCCTTGGCGGGCATGCGTTGTGCGCTGGCCATACTCGGAACGAGCAGAGCCGCAATCAATGCAATAAGAGTAATTGTACGCTTCATAATAGGAATCATTTAATAAGTTGAAAATAAAGTTGATTAATCACATGCAAATGTAATGATTTTTATAAAATGAAAAAAAGACTTCGAATTTTTTTATATGGGTGGTTAGCATTGATGCGATTTGGTAGCATTAAGTCTTATGATTAGTATCCTTGTGATTAGGCACAGGGTATGAATAAAAATCACGCGAGGACCAAAAACAGTGGTTGCCGATCGATTGTAACAAAATAGTAATGGCTTTGTAATGCTATCGTAAACGGTTGACAGTGCCTCAATATGTAATTTTGCAGAAAAAAGAAAACTGTTACAACATGGAATCATCACAGCAGTATATATTGATATTACTCAAGATTTTAGGTACATTGGGACTCCTGATATTCGGCATGAGAATGATGAGTACAGCTCTGCAGAAGATGGCGGGCTCACAATTGCGACATGTGCTGGGGCGCATGACAAACAACCGAATCATGGGCATTCTGACAGGTGCCGGAGTTACCTGTGCTGTGCAGTCATCCTCGGCAACGACAGTGATGACTGTCTCGTTTGTGTCGGCTGGCCTGCTCACGCTGGGCCAGGCCATCAGTGTCATCATGGGCGCCAACATCGGCACCACACTGACGGCGTGGATCATGTCACTGGGCTACAACGTGGACTTGACCAATGTGGTGTTTCCTGCTTTTCTGGTGGGTATCCTGCTCATCTATCACAAGCGCCACCGCTACAAGGGTGATTTCTTGTTCGGTATCGCGTTCATGTTCTTCTCACTGGTGTTGTTGAGCAGTGCAGGCAAGGAACTGGATTTGGAACACAACGAGGCAGTGATGCGCTTTTTTACGTCGTTTGACACCAGTAGCCATCTCTCAATCCTTGCCTTCTTGGTGATAGGCACAATAATCACCTGCATTGTGCAGTCGTCGGCTGCTGTGATGGCAATCACGATACTGCTGTGCTCAACGGGTGTGTTGCCCATCTACTTGGGTATTGCACTGGTGATGGGTGAGAACATCGGCACAACGGCGACAGCCAATCTGGCGGCACTGGGAGCCAACAATGAGGCGCGTCGAGCTGCCCTTGCCCATCTGTTGTTCAATGTGTTTGGCGTGATATGGGTCATGTTGGTGTTCTATCCGTTTGTTGACATGGTGTGCAAGCTAGTGGGCTATGATACTACGGCTGGTGGCCAGCATGAGCGGCTTCCCGTCGTTTTGGCTATGTTCCACACATGCTTTAATGTGACCAATACCGCCTTGCTTGTCGGCTTCATTCCCCAGCTGGAAAAGGTGGTCCGCTGGCTCCTGCCCGATAAGGATAATGGTGAACATGAATCATTCAAGCTGCTTTACATCAAGGCTAACCTGATACAGACGCCCGAAATCGCGGTCATGCAGGCCCAAAAGGAGACCGCTCATTACGGCAAACGGGTGCAGGAGATGTTCGGCCTCGTGCAAACCATGCTCAATGAGCATGACGGTGATAAGATTGAAGAAATCTTCCAGCAGATTGAACGTGACGAGGATGTTACCGATGAAGCCGAGATTTCTATTGCCCGTTTCTTGGAGCAGGTGAGCGATGGACACCTGAGCAATGAATCAAAGATGAAAGTGAGACAGATGTTGCGTGAGATAGGTGAAATCGAGAGCATCGGTGATTCGTGCTTCCGCCTTGCCCGCACGATACAGCGACGCAATCATCAGGGTCGTGACTTTAATGAAAGCCAGCAACAGCATCTCAACCAGATGATGGCATTGTGTGAAAATGCCTTGAGCCAGATGAACCTTGTGTTGGAAGAGCGTCTCGAGGACCACGACCTGCGGCAGGCCTATTACTACGAGAACCAGATCAACATCATGCGTGACCAACTCAGGGCCGATAATGCAAAGGCCGTCGACGAGCGACAATATGATTACGCGTTAGGGACCGCCTATGGTGACCTGGTAGGAGAATTGGAAAAGTTAGGGGACTATGTGATCAACGTTGTGGAAGCGCGCTTTGGGCAGATGTAGCGCTTTGTCGTGCGATGAGTGGTTGGGATTGAATAAAGTTTATTATATTTGTGCTTGGATATGAAACAACAGATATTGGTAATAGATGACGAACGAGACCTGTGTGAGATTCTTCGTTACAATCTCTCCTCGGCTGGTTTTGTGGTGCACACCGCATACTCGGGCGAGGACGCTTTGACCAGGGACATCTCTAGCTATGATTTGCTGCTGCTGGATGTGATGATGCCAGGCATGTCGGGTTTTGAACTTGCCGCGCGCCTCAAGCAGGATGCCAGCACTGCCAATGTCCCCATTGTCTTTCTTACGGCTCTCAATGACGAGGAAGATACTTTACACGGCTTTGATTTAGGGGCTGATGACTATATTGCCAAACCGTTCTCGGTGCGAGAGGTAGTGGCTAGGGTTAAGGCCGTATTGGGGCGCACATCTGCAAATCCGTCCAGCGTGCAGGAGTTGTCTTACGAGACCCTGGTCATGGATTTGTCCAAGATGACCGTTACCGTTGATGGAGAGCCTGCTTTGTTGACCAAAACCGAGTTTGAAGTCCTGAGGTTATTCTTGGAGAATCGCGGTCGTGTCTTCTCTCGACAGGAGTTGCTGGACAGGGTTTGGCCTAGGGATGTGGTCGTGATCGAACGCACTGTTGATGTCAATATCACCAGGATGCGCAAGAAGATTGGTCGTTACTCGTCTTGTATCGTTACCCGCCATGGATTCGGGTACTTATTTGTCGTGTGATGAAACAGCTGACTGAAGGCCGCAAGATGTTCCTTAGCGTAATGGTGATTTTTGTCATCTATGCTATCATCTTTATCCTTTTTGAAGACTATGACCGCCATTTCTTGATGCCGTTCAAGGAGACCAGTGACTGGCACCTGCTCTTGTTCTCCCTTGTGGTGATGGCCGTGTTAGGCGTTCTGCTTCACCGTTATTCTTTGCGCATGGACGAGCGCATCAACCAGGAGCAAATCAATAAGGAGACCCAGATGCGCCGAGAACTCACCCAAAACATCTCACATGAGCTCAAAACACCTGTGGCCAGCATCTTGGGGTATACCGAGACCATCCTGGAGCATCCCGAGATGGACGCCACGACACAGCGTCAATTCATTGAGCGCACGCAGTCTCAGGCCAATCGGCTTTCGTCCCTGTTGCAGGATATATCCACACTCAACCGCATGGATTATGCTCCTGAGATGATTACCATGGAACGGGTGGATGTATCACGCATCGTCAACGATATCATCATGGAAACCGCACTTGCCGCCGAGACAAAACAAATGAAAGTGTACAATCATCTGCCTGTAGATATCATCATCAACGGTAATGATTCCCTCATCTATAGCATCTTCCGTAATTTGATGGATAATGCCATCAATTATTCGGGAGAGAGCACGACAATAGAACTTCTAGCTTATGAGGAGGAGAAAGAATGGCATTTTACTTTTAGCGATAATGGTGTAGGCATTCCCGTTGAGCACATGGCGCGCATTTTTGAACGTTTCTATCGCCTGGACAAGGGCCGTAGCCGTTCGCTAGGTGGCACTGGCTTGGGACTATCAATCGTAAAGAATGCCGTTCTGTTGCATGGTGGTACAATTACCGCACAAACACCTCCAGGAGGGGGCCTGTGCTTTAAATTCACACTCAAGAAATAATATAAAGTTAATAATAAAAGAACGAGAGAACCGCCCCTCCTTGGGGGCGGCTCTCTTTGTTAGGGTGGGGATTAGCCGAGGCGCTTCTCGAGGTTGGTGCGGATGGCCTTGATGAACTCGGCGCTGTTGACAGCCTTAGCCTCAACACCTTCCATCAGGTTCACGAGGTCCTTGGTAACGATGCCTGCATTCAGGGTGTCGAAGCAAGCTGCCTCGAGCTGGTCACCAAAGTTCATGAGGTCCTTCAGACCGTCCTTCTCACCGCGCTTGCGCAGGGCACCGCTCCATGCAAAGATGGTAGCCATGGGGTTGGTCGAGGTCTCCTCACCAGCGAGGTACTTGTAATAGTGACGGGTTACGGTACCGTGGGCAGCCTCATACTCGTAGTTGCCCTCGGGGCTAACGAGTACACTGGTCATCATAGCCAGTGAACCGAAGGCGGTGCTGACCATGTCGCTCATCACGTCGCCGTCATAGTTCTTGCAAGCCCAGATGTAACCACCCTTGCTGCGGATAACGCGAGCAACAGCGTCGTCGATCAGAGTGTAGAAGTACTCCAGACCCAGCTTCTCGAACTCAGCCTTGTAGTTCTGCTCGTAAACCTCCTCAAAGATGATGCGGAACTGAGCGTCATACTTCTTGCTGATGGTGTCCTTGGTCGAGAACCACAGATCCTGCTTGGT
>CACYAW010000061.1 GCA_902772455.1 uncultured Bacteroidales bacterium | reverse complement strand
ATCGATGATTCTCGCCGATGGTACCATCGGTCAGCTCATGGAGAAGGTCGTACTGCCCGAGCAGCGTCCGCGCCGCACCGATGACGAGATCCGCGAGCAATGCCCGTGGGCCGTTAACGGTCGTAAAGGCATGCGTCCCAGCAACGTCGTTACCAGCCTCGAGCTCGACGACGACAAGATGGAGGAGAACAACTGGCGTTTCCAGGCTTGCTATCGCGAGATCGAGAAGAACGAGACCCGCTGCGAGCTCATTGACGTCGAGGACTGCGACTACCTGATCACCGCCTTCGGTACCACCGCACGTGTCGCCATGAAGACGATGGAACTCGCCCGCGCCGAGGGTATCAAGGTCGGCATGTTCCGTCCCATCACCCTGTGGCCCTTCCCCGAGAAGCAACTTCGCGAGGCTGCTAAGAACGTCAAGGGCATCCTGTGCGTTGAGCTCAACGCCGGCCAGATGGTCGAGGATGTGAAGCTTGCCGTTGAGTGCAAGATGCCGGTTGAACATTATGGCCGTTTCGGTGGCAACGTGCCCACCCCCGACGAGCTGCTGAACGTACTTAAAGAGAAACTCATTAACAAGTAAATAACGCAATGGAACTTAACGATATCATTAAACCTGAGAATAAGGTCTATGCTGAGCCTAAATTATTGAATAGGGTTCATATGCACTATTGCCCTGGTTGCAGCCATGGCGTTGTACACAAACTCGTTGCCCAGGTCATCGAGGAAATGGGTGTTGCTGAGAAGACCGTAGGCATTTCGCCCGTTGGTTGCGCCGTATTTGCCTACAACTACATCGACGTTGACTGGGAAGAGGCTCCCCACGGCCGTGAGTCGATTCACGCTTGCAACCGTGGCGAGAACATCGTCATCATCTTCATCAACAACGCTATCTACGGTATGACCGGTGGACAGATGGCTCCCACGACCTTGCTGGGTCAGAAGACCGCTACCTGCCCCTACGGCCGTCGTCCGGACCTCAACGGTTATCCCCTGGCCATCACTCCGCTGCTGGCACAACTCGACGGTACCTGCTACGTTACCCGTCAGAGCGTTCACACGGCTGCCAACGTTCGCAAGACCAAGGCCGCTTTGAAGAAAGCCTTTGAGAACAGCATCAATTGCAAGGGCACCTCGGTTGTCGAGATCGTCAGCGCCTGCAACACCGGTTGGAAGCTCACTCCCGAGAAGGCCAACAAGTGGATGGAAGAGAATATGTTCCACTCCCGAGAAGGCCAACAAGTGGATGGAAGAGAATATGTTCGCCAAGTATCCCCTGGGAGACTTGAAGGACTTGAAAGATGGTATTCAACGCTAAAAATTAGAAGACACTATGATTAACGAAATAGTTATTGCCGGTTTCGGCGGACAGGGTGTATTGTCAATGGGTAAGATTCTTGCCTACTCTGGCTTGATGGAGGACAAGGAAGTCTGCTGGCTGCCTTCTTATGGTCCCGAACAGCGCGGTGGTACTGCTAACGTGACTGTTATCGTGAGCGATGAGCGCATCAGCTCGCCCGTGCTCAACACCTACGACGTGGTGGTTGTTCTCAACCAGCAGTCGCTCGACAAGTTCGAGAGCAAAGTAAAGCCCGGTGGTATCCTGATGTATGACACCTATGGCATCCACAAGAAACCCACCCGCACCGATATCAAGATTTATCCTATTGATGCTACCGAGAAGTCCATCGAGATGAAGAACTCCAAGACCTTCAACATGATCGTCCTGGGTTCGATGCTCAAGGTTCGCCCCATGGTCACCATTGAGAGCGTGCTCAAGGCCCTGAAGAAGACCCTTCCCGAGCGCCACTGGCACCTCATCCCCCTCAACGAGGAGGCTCTGAAGGAAGGCGGCAACCTCATCAAAGAGTAAACCCTATTATCTTTATAATTAAGCGGTTGGCCATTTGGCCAACCGCTTTTTTTCGTTTTATCGGTTTTATACGGGTTACCTGATGGCGACCTTCCATGCGGTGCGGCATGTGGCGGTCTTGAGCAGGTAGATGCCGCGGGGCAGCTCGATGACCATGTTGTCCTTGAGGTTGTCGATGCGGCAAATCTCCTGTCCTGCCAGGTTATAGATGCGGGCCTGGCCCACATCCTCGCTGCACTTGATCAGAATGCCGCCGTCCATGGTGAGTACCTGTAGCGGCTTTTCGGCCTCGATGCCTGTCAGTCCGCTCATGTCGATGGTAATCACGTTAGACGGTTCGCTGATGTAGCCCAAGCGGTAGGACTGCACGCTGTAGGTATGGGTCTCGTCCGGCTGGCGGTCATCAAAGGTATAGCTCGTGATGTCGCTGTTGTCGGTTGTGGTAACTTCGGTGCGTGTTTCGCCCGTATTTTTGTTATAGATTGTGCGTGTGATGATATAATAGTCCACGTCCTCCTCGGGAGCCCGCCAGTTAGCGATATAGCCTGTGCTGGTGATGCCCGTTGCGGGAAGTGCCTCAAGGCGTGTCAGCGTGGGAATAGGCAGACAACGTGCGCGCAGCTCAACACCCACACTGCCGGTGAGCCCACCGTCCGAGATGAGTAGGCGTGACATGTGTTCGCCTGTGGTAGTGGGTGTGTAGGTGACCTTCAAGGGATAGCCTTCGGCGCTGTTTGATGCGGTGCGGCTAATTGTTGTCACGGGGATGCTGAACATCTCGCTGTCATAGCGGTAAATCTGCACTGATAGCGGGTTGTTCAGTCCGCGTCCCTTGACATAGAGGGTGTATTCCAGCGATTTTCCCAGTGCCACTTCGCCAAAGTCGAGCACAGTGCCCTGAGTGGGCGCTATGAGTTCGGGCGTGCCGGTATAGGTTGTCGTGTCTCCCGCTTCGCTCAATTCAAACACCTGTCCTTGCTTGTCGCCCCAGATGTACTCGAACAGTTCCGGGAAGTCGATGAACGGGTTGCGGTTGTTCTGGAAATGTTGCACGGCATCGTTGCGGTCCACCTCCTTGTCGCTCACGGCATCGTTGCGTGCCCAGCGGCACAACATGTCGATAGACCACTCGTTGAGCGTTTTCCATGAGTTGTTGGTCATCATGTAGGTGTATTTCCAGCTGTAGTGCTGGTAGGCACATGCCATATAGAAATAGGTGCGTGCAAAGTCACCCTTGTAGCGGTCATCGGGCTCAAATACGGCATAGCAACCGCCGCCCTGGCCTGTCTTGGGCGGGCCCACCTTGGTGACGCCATTATCATAGGTGGCGCTGGACACTTCGCCCAGGGGAAAGTTGGATTTTTCCAAGTTGGCCTCGCCGTTGGCCGGGTACAGGTGGTTGATGTCGGTGTAGCCGGCATATCCTTGTGTCTCGTCATAGCCTCCCCACCAGCTCTTGGGCAAGGAGTGTTCCTTGTGCATGCCGTACACGCCGCGACTTCCTCCGCTAAAGTAGTAGGTGTTGTCGCTGTACATGTCCCACACCTTGCTCTTGTCCTCAGGTCGGCAGTCGGTCTCGGCAAAATAAATCCAAAGGCTCCCGTAGCTGAACGTCGTGTGCTGCAGGGCCAGTTCGTGAATGGCATCCTTGAGCGCCTGTCCGCTCTTACCGTCCAGTGAGCTGTAGTAGCCGGCAGGAATGTTGGCACTGGCACACAGGCTGGCCATGGTCAGCACGGCAGCTGCGACAAATCGGTATAGTCTATTGTGTATCATTGTTGCGTGAATTAGGTTGATTGTGAGCCACAAAGGTAGTGAAAAGATTTTAGTTCTTAGTTGTTAGTCTTTAGTTTTTAGTGATTTCTTGGTCTATTCAGCGTCATCGGCCGTTTGGCGCCAGTTGATGAGATAGACGCGGTCGCGGGCTCGGGTCATGGCGGTGTAGAGCCAGCGGTAGAAGTCCATCGACTGCATCGCGTCGGGCATGATGCCGCCCATGTCGATGAACACGTTGCGCCACTGTCCGCCCTGCGCCTTGTGGCACGTCACGGCATAGGCATATTTGACTTGCAGGGCGTTGAAGTAAGGATGTTCCTTCAGGGCCTTGTAACGGGTGCGCTTGTCGCCCGTGAGTTCGTTCCACACCTCGTTGAACAGGCGCTCGCTCTGTTCACGGTCCAGCGCCGGGGTGTCGCTCAGCAGGCAGTCCACCACGATTTTGCAATCCATCTCCACGCCGTCATGGTCGGGGAACTCGACCGTCACGTTGGCAAAGCGCAGGCCGTAGCGGTGCTCGATGTCGCCCCACACGCGCCTCACGCGGCACACGTCACCATTGGCGATAAAGTCCATCTGCTCATAGTCGCGCGCCCAGTAATAGTTGTTCTTGGCCACAAGCAGCATGTCGTCATTAACGAGCAGGTCCTCGCGGTACAGGATGCTGTTGCGCACGCCCATATTAAATAATGTGGCGCGCTTGTTGCTGCGGGTCACGATGATGGTCTCGCCCATGCCGTCGCGGTCATAGCAGTCGCTGATGGTCTCCAGCAGGAACTCGCTCGACACCGTCTGGATGTCGTCCATGCCCTCCAGGTCAAAATGCGGCCGGCCCAGCGCGCCGTCCTCCATGGCCTGGCGCAGCAGCGTGGCGTTGTGCAGGATGCCGCTCTCCTCGGCTTGGCGGGCGATTTGGCGCAGGAACACGCCGTAGGTCGTCAGCCCCAGCGACCGCAGGATTTCGTCGTCTAGGGCAGGGCTTACCAGTTGCCCCACTGGAGGCAACTGCGCATTGTCGCCCATGAGCACCAGCTTGCACCCCAAGCCGTTGAAGACGTAGCCGATGAGGTCTTCGAGCAAGCGGCCGCTGCCAAAGATCGAGCCGTCGCTGGCATTGCTGATCATCGAGGCCTCATCCACAATGAACACCGTGTTGGCATGTTTGTTATCGGCCAGACCGAAGGCATCGATGCCGTAGCCCTGCTGGCGGTAGATCTTGCGGTGGATGGTGTAGGCCGGATGGCCCGAATAGTCGCTGAAGATGTGTGCCGCGCGGCCTGTCGGTGCCATCAGCACCGACTTCACACCCTGCTGGTGCAGCGCTTTGACGATGGCACCCGTGAGTGACGTCTTGCCCGTACCCGCATAGCCGCCCAGGATAAAAACCGAGCGCTCGGGAGCATACAGCAGGAAATGCGCCAGTGCCACGATGACCAGCATCTGGTCATCGTTCGGGTCATAGGGCAGCCAGCGCAGCACATCCACGGCCAGCTGTTTCACCCGCGGGTCCTGACGGTCAGCGCCGCCCGTATGGTTGAAATTCGTCAATCTCCCATCGTGTTCCATGCCACAAAAATAACAAAAAATGTGCGTTTTGTTGTTATTATCCGCTTTGACGAATGGAGTGATGCTCGAGTGGCTGAAGAGGCACGCCTGGAAAGCGTGTATACGTCAAAAGCGTATCCCGAGTTCGAATCTCGGTCACTCCGCTAAAAAAGGACGACAACTGTCGTCCTTTTTTCATATCACATCAATTAATACAACCCTCTTTTTGGTTGTTTAGTTGTTGGTGGAGAGGAGGTGGTCGATGAGGGCGGTGACGTCGGCGATATCGATGGAGCCGTCAGCTTTAAAGTCGGCGTTAGCCTCTTTGAAAGTTGCAGCCTCGTTGCCCAGCAGGTAGTCAATCAGCAGGGTCACGTCGCTGATATTTACCTCATTGTCGCCATTCACGTCGCCAGGCAATGCATCGACGGCATCTCCGACAATGTTCATGAAATTCTTCCAATAGGGTGCTGCCTTATAGGCGTCGAGCGATGTGGCAGGCACATGCAGCGTGCAGGAATAGTCGGTGAATGAATTGGCGTCACACACGGGAGGTGTCACTGCATAGCAATAGACGACAGAGGGCTTTACATACATGCCCTTGACCGACGTGACATCGCTGCCGATAGACACGCTGACCGGCCTGAGTATTGAGATTGTGCCCCCTCGCCATTCACCTTCACCATATAATGACAGTGAGGAGATGTGATAGCAGTTTTCAAACGCATAGTAGGCAAGAGAGGTGACCGAAACGGGAATGGTCACGCTTGCCAGACCGTAGCAATCGGCAAAGGCATCATAGCCGATGGTCGTGACACCGTTAGGAATAACCACACTCTCAAGACTGCTGCAACCCTGGAAGGTCCTTTCGTCGATTACAGTGATGGCATTACTGAGGGTGACGCTCGTCATGCTGCTGCAATTAGAGAAGGCATAGGTGCCGATGGTGGTGACGGAATTGGGAATGACCACACTCTCCAGGGCAGTGCAACCGTTGAAGGCATAGTGGCCGATTTCAGTCACCGAGTTCGGGATGCTCACATTGGCAAGTGCAATGCATTCATAGAAAGCGTCGTTACCAATGGTCGTAGCCGAGGCGGGAATGGTCACACTCTTTAAACTGCTGCAGTAGCGGAATAATCCGTAGCTGATGGCATTGACCGAGTTGCCAAGGGTCACCTGTGCCAATCCGGTGCAGTTCTCAAACACGCTGTTGCCCAAGGTGGTTACCGAGTTGGGAATCACGATGCTCGTCAATCCGCTACAGCGAGAAAAGGCGCCGTTGCCGATAGTAGTGAGAGAATTGGGGAGCGTTACGCTCGTCAGTCCAGAACAATACTGGAATGCGCTGCTGCTGATAGTAGTGACGCCGTCGGGAATCGTCACGCTTGTCAGCTTGCTGCAGCTGATGAATGCGGCATAACTGATGGTCTTGACGGAGTTGCCGAAGGTCACGCTGGTCATGTTGTTGCAAGAGGCGAATGCGTTACTGCCGATAAGGGTTACCGAGTTGGGAATGATGACGCTCGTCAGAGCATAACAACGGCAAAAAGTTCCTTCGTCAATAGCTGTTACCGAGTTGCCGATGGACACGTTCGTCATGTTGCTGCAGTCGGCAAATGCATAGGTGCCGAGGGTAATGACCGAGTTAGGGATATCCACGCTGGTCAAACTCGAGCAGCCCGAGAATGCGCTCTTGCCGATGCTCGTGACAGAGTTGGGGATGTTCACCTCTGTCAGCGCAACGCAGTCGTCAAAGGCCGAAATGCCGATTTCGGTTATTGTGTTAGGGATGGAAACGCTCTTGAGATTTGAGCAGCCATCGAAGGCGTAGTTGCTGATAGCGGTACAGATAGTGGGGATGGTCAAGTTTTGAACTTCAGCGCCATTCAGGTAAAGATGATGGGCTATAGTCAGTGGGTTGGCCTTCTCATTTCCAAACTTGAGGTTACACCATTGCGCAATGCTCGTGATGTTGACACGGGTCAGGCTGGTACAGCCGTTGAAAGCGTCGTTACCGATGCTGATAACCGAGTTGCCGAAGGTCACGCTCGACAGGGCAGTACATCTATCAAATGCCGAAGTTCCGATGGTATTGACCGAGTTGGGGATGGTCACACTTGACAATTTGGGGCACCAGGCAAATGCCCAATTGCCGATCGACTTGACTGAATTACCGAAGTTTACGGTAGTCAGTTCGCCGCAGGATTGGAATGTGGAGTTACCGATAGCAGTGACCGAATTGGGGATGTCAACAACCGTCAGACCGTCGCAATAGCAGAAAACGCTGTTGCCGATGGTGGTCACCGAGTTGGGAATCTCAATGTCTCTTAAGCTATAGCAACGCTCAAACGAGTAGTTGCCAATCGTTGTGACAGTGTTGGGAATCTCAATGCTCGTCAAGTTCATGCATTCCTGAAACGCCGACTGCCCGATGGCTGTGACACGGTAAGTGGTGCCATTGTAACTGACCGTAGAGGGAATCACCACATCACCGGAATACTCAACAGATTCAGTGGGATAGGACCCCTGATAAGTTACTGTTGCCTCGTTGCCATTGATGTTGTAATAAATGCCATTAACCTCAAAATCGTGTGCTGAAACAAGCGATGGTAAAAAGAGTGCCAGGGCAAGCAGCGTGGTTTTAATGATTGTCTTCATTGTAATTAAGGTTTATTTTTTGTCTTCAATGTTTTAATAGCAATTTGCCATGAAGTGTTCTGAAATTTGCCGCAAAAGTAGATATTTTCTGGCAAATTTCCAAAACAACCATCCATCTCCCTTATTGTTTTTGGTTCCCCAATTACCATAACAACCAGGATGGCTTGTCGCGGTTGCCCTCACCATGAGGCATAAAAAAGAGACGCAAGGGTGTTGCGTCTCAATAGTTTATTGGCAGTTCAATTACTGTTTAGTTCTCTTTCTTGGCGCGGAGGCAGGAGACGGCGAGGAAGAGAATGAGGGCGATGTACATGACGATGGCGAGCCAGTTGCTGGCGCTGTCGCTCAGGGGGCTGACGTACTTGAAGCCGAAGAAGATCATGGCTGCGCTGACAACGCCCATGAGGGCACCACCGGCGATGAAACCGCTGGCGAGCAGGGTGCCGCGCTCCTTGCGGGCCTTGTTAACGGCCTCGTCCTTGCTGCGGCTGCCGACGAACCAGCTGATGATGGCGCCGACGAGCAGGGGAGCATTGAGCTGCAAGGGGATGAACATACCCAGCGAGAAGGGCAGGGCAGGCACCTTGAGCCAGTTGAGCAGTAGGGCGAGGATAGCGCCCACGCCGTAGAGTAACCAGGGGGTTTCGCCACCCATCATGAGGGGCTTGATAACGGCTGCCATAGCGTTAGCCTGGGGGGCATCATCATCACACCACCGACGGTGGCTGCCGACACGAGGGTGCCGACGAACTTCCACGTCTGCTGCTTGGCGGGCGTGGTGCCGATCCAGTAACCGATCTTCATATCGGTGACCATACCGCCAGCCATCGACAGGGCGGTGCAGACCACACCACCAATGACCATGGCGGCCACGATGCCTTGTGAGCCCTCGAGGCCGATAGCGACGAAGATGACGCTGGCCACGATGAGGGTCATCAGGGTCATACCCGAAACGGGGTTGCTGCCCACGATGGCGATGGCGTTAGCTGCCACGGTAGTGAACAGGAAGGCGATAACCAGCACAACGAGGAAGGCCACGATGGTCTGCAGCAGGTTGTGGATGACGCCGATGTAGAAGAACACGAAGGTCACGAGCAGGGCTGCCAGCAGGGCAAACACGAGGACCTTCATGGAGATGTCGCGCTGATGGCGCTCGACCTGCACGTTCTGGTCCTGTCCCTTGAAGGCCTGTCCGGCGAGGCCGGCAGCGTTCTTGATGACACCCCACGACTTGACGATGCCGATGATACCGCTCATGGCGATACCGCCGATACCGATGTAGCGTGCACCGCCGGCGAAGATCTCGTCGGGAGCCATCTGGGCGAACTCAGGATTCATGCCCATGAGGGGAACGATGATCCACCAGATGAAGGCACTACCGGCAAAGATGATGAAGGCATAGGGCAGGCCGATGATGTAGCCCAGACCCAGCACAGCGGCACCGGTGTTGATCTTGAAGATCATCTTCACATTGTTGGTGAAGCTCTCCATGGCGGGGATAGCTTGGGTGGTAAGCACCTCTTTCCACCAGCCGAAGGTTGAGAGCAGGAAGTCGTACAGACCGCCCACGATACCCGCAATGAGCAGGGGACGGGCCTGGTCGCCGCCCTTCTGGCCGCTGACGAGCACCTGGGTGGTCGCGGTAGCCTCGGGGAACGGGAACTTGCCGTGCATGTCGCTCACGAAGTACTTGCGGAAGGGGATGAAGAACAGAATACCCAAGCAGCCGCCCAGCAGTGAGCTGAGGAAGACTTCGAGGAAGTTGACGGTGATTTCGGGATACTCGGCCTGCAGGATGTAGAGGGCAGGCAGGGTGAAGATGGCACCAGCCACGATGATGCCCGAAGCGGCACCGATGGACTGGATGATGACATTCTCGCCGAGCGAGTTTTTGCGTTTGGTCGCGGCACCAATGCCTGCGGCAATGATGGCGATGGGGATGGCAGCCTCAAACACCTGGCCCGGCGATGGGGATGGCAGCCTCAAACACCTGGCCCACCTTGAGGCCCAGATAGGCTGCTGCGGCACTGAAGATGACCGCCATAATCAGACCCAGCGAGACGCTGTAGGGCGTGATCTCGGGATAGGTCTTGTCGGGCTTCAAGATGGGGACGTACTTCTCCCCGGGCTTGAGCTCGCGAGCGGCGTTGTCGGGCAACGACATCTCGTCTTGTTGTTGAACAATGATTTCGTCTTCTTTCATAGATACTATTTATTTTTTAGTTTTTGGTTGTTAGTCCTTAGTCTTTAGTTGGTGGTTTAGGTGAGTTAACAAACTGCGAAGATAGGCAAAAATCGACAAACCGAAACCATAGTTTGGGGGAAATGTGCGATTTTTGCATTATCTTTGCGCTTCATAACGATTTAACCAAGGCTACTATGATGATTATAAAAAGAATTATCTTGCTGGCGATAGTCGGATTCATCTCGACAGGTACTATCGGCGCTCAAAGCATTGATGACTACTATACCGAGGGGGTTACGCTCGAGAGTCTTACCGCCTATATGGACACTGTGCGCCCTGTTGACCCACGGGTGAAGGTTTTCTATGCCAACCTGGTGAACAACCCCACGCACAGCTACCGCATTGAACATTTGGATGTGGGTTTCAACGGCTGCACGGGCCGTGTTGTCGAGCAGGTGACGATGGCCAACGGTACCAAGCGTGACAACGAGTTCATCTTTGACGATAAGGGTCTGCTCACTCAGTCCACCATCCAGGGCAGCAAGGGGAACAAGACTGTGGTTGACTACAGTTATTCCTATAATGCCGTTCATGGTTTCTCGCTCAAGCAGAGCAAACGCAAGGGGCGGACCATCAAGTATGCACCGCTGTTTGACGAGAATGGCTACCGCGTGACCATCAAGGGCGACAACGGCAGCCGCCAGGACTACACCTTTAATGAGCGGGGGCACCTGACCAAACTGGTCATCACTCCCGACAAGGGCGATAAGCGCACGCTGATGTATCAGGATGGCTATATCGTGCGCGAGGAGACCGGAGGCCGCGTCTTCCGCTACCACTATGACTTTGACACGGCGACAGGCAAGAAATTTCTCATCGCCATCAAGGAGTTGAAGGGCAATGACGTGGTGCATGAGCGCACGTTTGACTACGACATCGACACGCACGGGCGCTATACCCGTGTGAGCATCGCGTTGGACGGCAAGCCTCAGATGACGATCACGAGGAGTTATTTTTAGTCCTTAGTTTTTAGTCCTTAGTCCTTAGTTGTTAGTTGGGTTTCTGAGGGCCTAAAACAATAAAAAGGGTTGCTTTGACGTTTTTAAGGTTAAAGCAGAGTTCAGCAATTTCATGAAACGGATACTCTATATAGTAGTGGGCGTGATGATGGCATCGGTGGTGCTGTCATTATCGTCGTGCAAGGGTCCCAAGCTCAAGGCAGCCGATGAGGCCTATGACCGCGGAGAGTACTTTGACGCCGCCACCATCTACCGCAAACTGTACAACCACTATAACCGCAAGGAAGACGCCTGGATTCGTGGCGAGCTGGCTTTCCAGCTGGGTATGTGCCACCTGAAGTTGAACCAGGGCAACCGTGCGGCATCGGCTTTCCAGAACGCCATCCGCTATGAGTATGGCGACTCATCGACCCTGTTGCGGCTGGCTCAGGCTCAACAGCTTGAAGGACAATATGCTGCAGCGATTAACAGCTACAACGAGTATCTGGAGATGTTCCCCGATGACTGGGAGGCCCTTGTGGGCAAGCGCGGCTGCGAGCTGGCTCCCGGATGGAAGGAAGAGGGCTCACGCTACATCGTCAAGCCGTTCAAGATGTTTAATTCGCGTCGCGCAGAGTACTGCCCGATGTTCCTGGACAAGAATCAAGAGTATATCTACTATACCTCTACCAATGAGAAATCGACCGGAGAGCTGAACAGCGAAATCACCGGCACCAAGAAGGGCGATATCTACTTCTCGAAAAAGGATGAGAAGGGCAACTGGACGCGCCCCGAGGTCGTGGATGGCGGCTTGAATACCGAGCATGACGAGGGCGCCGCCGCATTCTCCCCTGACGGCTCGATGATGTATCTGGCGCGCGCCGTGCGTCAGGACTGGCCCACCACGGTGGAGATTTACACCAGCACACGCAGCGAGGCCAAGTGGGGCGCTCCGCAGAAGTTTGAGATTACCGCCGACACGTTGAGCAACTATTCAGATCCCTCGGTCAGCCCCGACGGCAACTGGCTCTATTTTGCCAGCGACATGCCGGGAGGCCAGGGCGGCACCGACATCTGGCGCATCAACCTCAAGGACAAACACGGCACCCTGGAGAACCTGGGTCCGCAAATCAATACCAAGGGCGACGAACGATTCCCCAACATGCGCACCGACAGCCTGCTGTATTTCTCCAGTGACGGCCATCCCGGCATGGGCGGTCTGGACCTGTTTGTGGCTCAGTTGCAGCCTCGTGACGAGGATGACCACACGATAATGGACCGCTGGGTAATCGAGAACATGGGCGTTCCCATGAATTCATCGGCCGACGACTTTGGCATCACCTTTGGCACCGGTGAGAGCGGCTTTTTCTCCAGCAACCGCGGTGATGCCCGTGGCTATGACCACATCTTCAGCTTCATCAAGCCCGATTTGCAGATATGGATATCGGGTTATGTCGTTGACAAGGATGATGAGCCCGTGCCTAACGCGGTCATCCGCATTGTGGGTGACGACGGCAGCAACCAGAAGACCGCAGCCAATCCCGAGGGCTATTTCCGTTTTGATTTGCAGCGCGGCGTGAAATATGCGATGATGGCGGGTGCCGAGGGCTACTTGAATGCACGTCAGGAATTCGTGAGCGACAGCACAGAGGAGGACGCCGAATACAATGTGGACTTTGTGCTGGCCGCCATGTTCAAGGCCCAGATTATCGAGAACATCTTCTATGACTTTGACAAGGCCGTGTTGCGCGACGAATCCAAGTTGGCGCTTGACAGCATGGTCATGCTGTTGAAAGACCATCCCAATATCGTCATCGAGATGGCCTCGCACACCGACCGCGTGGGCAGTGCGAAATATAACCAGGGCCTGTCGCAGCGCCGTGCCCAGAGTGTCGTTGATTACCTGATTGCGAACGGCATTCCGCAAGAACGCCTCAAACCCGCCGGTTATGGCGAGTCAAGGCCCAAGACGGTGACCAAGCGCATCCACAGCCAGTATCCGCAGTTTGAAGAGGGCGTGACCTTAACCGAACAATTCATTAAAGGACTGAGCAAGGAGGATCAGAAGGCTGCCGACCAAATCAACCGGCGCACCGAGTTTGAGGTCATCGACACCACCTACGAGTATTAGAAACGAGAAAACCGCCAGGATGGCGGTTTTCCTCGTTTTAGGGGATTCTAGATAGTCTAGATAGTCTAGATAGTCTAGATAGTCTAGATAGTCTAGATTTTCTAGATTCTCTAGATAGTCTAGATTTTCTAGATTTTCTAGATTCTCTAGATTCTCTAGATTCTCTAGATTTTCTAGGGTGGGTTGTTAACGGCCGATGCAGTAGTAGGTGAAGCCCAGGTCCTGGAGCTCGTCGCCGTCGTAGACGTTGCGGCCATCGATGAGCACGGGCGTTTTCATCAGGTTTTTCACCATCTGCCATGCCGGTATGCGGAACTGGCGCCACTCGGTCAACAGCATCAGGGCATCGGCCCCCTTAACGGCATCATACATGTCGAGTCCGCAATAGACGGTGTTCCAGCGCCGCTTGGTCGCATTCATGGCGACGGGGTCATAGACGCGCACATGGCATCCGGCCTCCATGAGCATGTTGATGGTGTCGATGGACGGGGCCGACGTCATGTCATCGGTCTCGGGCTTGAAGCTCAGTCCCCACAATGCGACGGTCTTGCCCTCGAGGTCACCCTTGAAGTGGTTGTTCAACTTCTTGAACAGGATGCGTTTCTGACGGTTGTTGACGTTCTCGACGGCCTTGAGAATCTCCATGTCGTGATTGTGCTCGCTGCCTATCTTGATGAGGTCGTTGATGTCCTGGGGGAACAGCGTGCCGCCATATCCGCAGCCCGGGAAGATGTATTTGGGGCCGATACGGCTGTCGGTGCCCACACCGTGCCGCACAACATTGACGTCGGCTCCCACGATCTCGCACAGGTTGGCAATCTCGTTCATGAAGCTCACGCGGGTGGCCAGCATCGAGGTGGCCGCATACTTGATCATCTCGGCCGTGCGTGTGTCGGTGTAGATGACGGTTCGGTTATTGTGCATCAGGATGGTGCGGTAGAGCCGCTCCATGGCCTGCCGGGCGCTGGTGGTCTCGGTGCCGATGACGATTCTATCGGGATTCATGAAATCCTTGATGCCGTTGCCCTCGGTGAGGAAGTCGGGATTGCTGGCCACGTCAAACTTGATGTTGGCCCCGCGCGCTTCCAGGGTGTCGCTGATGATCTTGGTCACATGCTGGGCTGTGCCGACAGGCACTGTTGACTTGATGACAAACACGCTGTATTGCGTGATGTAATTGCCGAAGTCCTTGGCGATGTCCAGAATGGGCCCCAGGTCGGTCGATCCGTCTTCATCGGCCGTAGTGTCGATGGCGCAGAAGACAAAGTCCTGGTTGATGAAGCCTTGTTTATAGTCGATGATGAAAGTGAGTCGCTTGTCGTTGACGTTGCGGTTGATCATGTTGTCCAGTCCCGGCTCGTAGATGGGAATCGCCCCATAGACGAGTCGGTTAATCTTTTGGCTGTCACGGTCCACGCAGGTCACGTTAACTCCCAGGTCGGCAAAGCAAGTACCGCTCACCAGACCTACATATCCTGTACCTACTATCGAAACATTCATAGTGTTACTTATCAGTTAGTCTATTCAGGTTCGTTGAGTGTATTAAATTCGCAAATATACGAAGATTTATTAAAGAAATCTTTGTTTTTTCATTAAAAATTGCTAAGTTTGCCCATTCAAAACCGAAATAGCTTTTGCCAATGGAAGAAATCAAATATGTTTAACCAAATAATTATCTTTAAACTATGAAAAAGTATTTAGCAGAAATGGTAGGCACCTTCGTGCTGACATTTTTAGGTTGTGGTGCTGCCGTGGCCTTGGGTTGCGGTGCCGATACCGCCTCGATTGTTGGAACGGCAATGGCTTTTGGTCTGGCTGTTGTTGCCATGGCGTACACGATTGGCGGCATCAGCGGTTGCCACATCAATCCGGCCATCACGCTGGGTGTGTTCTTGAGTGGCCGCATGAGCGCTAAGGATTGTGGCATGTACATGGTATTCCAGGTCATTGGTGCCATTCTCGCCGCTGCAGTGCTGGCCGGTATCGTTGGCACGGCATCGCCTGATGCGATCATCACGACAAGCACCGGCGCCAACTCGTGCGCATTTGGTGTGACTAACGGACTGATTGTGGAGATTGTGCTGACCATGCTCTTTGTGCTCGTTGTGCTGGGCGCTACCGCCGCAACCAATGGTGCAACCAACAACTTTGCCGGTCTTGCCATCGGCTTGTCGCTCATCCTGATTCACCTGGTGGGCATCCATTTCACTGGCACGTCGGTTAACCCCGCCCGTTCTATCGGTCCTGCCCTGTTCCAGGGCGGTCAGGCCTTGAACGAATTGTGGGTATTCATCGTTGGTCCGTTTGTAGGCGGTGCATTGGCCGCACTGATCTGGAAGATCATCGACTGCAACTGTGACAAAAAGGCTGAGTAATTATCAATAATATAACCAAATTTAATCGTTTTTTGTTCTTATGAATTACAAGATTATTGACATTGAGGGTATTGGCGAAGTATATGCACCCAAACTGATTGCCGCAGGCATTGAGACCGTCGAGCAGTTACTCGATGCATGTGAAACTCCCACGGGACGCAAAATCATCGCCGAAAAAACCGGCATCAGCGAGAAACTGATTCTCAAGTGGACCAACCATGCCGACCTGTTCCGTATCAATGGCATCGGCCCGCAATTCGCTGAGCTGCTGGAGGCCGCCGGTGTTGACACCGTGAAGGAATTGCGTCATCGTGTTGCCGCTAATCTCGCCGCCAAGGTGGCTGAGATCAACGAGGAGAAACACTTGTGTGGCCGTGTGCCCGCCGAGGTCGAAATCCAGAAGATGATTGACCAGGCCAAGGAACTCGAGCCCCGCATGACCTACTAATCCACAGGTCACCCTACAACAAGCCGCCTGGACCATTGAGCGTTCAGGCGGCTTGCTATATTGTCTGTATTTATCGTTACGGGATGGTGACCTCACCGCAGAGGTCGCTGGCCATGTATTTCTTGACCATGCTGGGGGTGTACTTCATGCCGAAGAGGAACATCAGCTTGGTGATGGCGGCCTCGCTGGTGATGTCATAGCCGCTGATGACCCCTGCGTCAAGCAGTGTCTTGCCAGTCTCATAGAGAGAACAGTTCACACCGCCATTGACACACTGGGTCACGTTGACGATGACCACGCCGCGGTCAACGGCTTCCTTGACGCACTTGATGAACCAGGGATGGTTGGGCGTGTTGCCGGCGCCGTAGGTCTTGAGCACGATTCCCTTGATGCCTGGAGTGTGCAGCAGGTAGTCCAGTGTCTGCTGGGTCATGCCAGGGTTAAGTTCCAGGAATATGACGTTGGCGTCCATGTCGGTGCACACTTTCAATGGGCGTGGCGGCATTTTCCTCAGGCTGTTGGGGTTATACTCAATGTCCAACCCGATTTCGGCCAGTTCGGGATAGTTGAAACTCTTGAAGGCGTTGAAGTTGTCGGCGCTCATTTTGGTGGCGCGGTTACCTCTCCACAGGTAGTTCTCGAAGAGGATGGCGACTTCTTGCACACGCGGACGGCCTTTCTCGTCGGTTGCGGCAGCTACCTGGAGTGCCGTGATAAGGTTCTCCTCGCCGTCGGTCCTCACTTCGCCGATAGGCAGCTGTGACCCCGTGATGATGACGGGTTTGCTCAGGTTCTCGAGCATGAAACTCAGTGCCGATGCGGTGAAAGCCATCGTGTCGGTGCCGTGCAGGACGACAAAACCGTCATAGCGGTCGTAGTGTTCCTCGATGGCCAGGGCGATATCCCTCCAGTGTGACGGGTCCATGTTGGAGCTGTCGATGGGCGGATTGAACTGGACATTGTCGATCTCGTAGTCCAGTTTTTTGATCTTGGGCACATTGTCGATGAGGTGCGAGAAGTCGAATGGCTGCAAGGCACCCGTCTCGGGGTTCTCGATCATGCCGATGGTGCCGCCAGTGTAGATGATGAGTATTCTGGGTCGTTTCATTGTTATCTTGAGTTTAAGGCATTTCTTGTTGCAGGAGTTTGGCCCCGCGGTCGAAGGCTTTGTGGAAGAACATCAAGTGGAAATCGAGCGAATTCACCCAATAGTCCCAGCTATGCCTACCGGGTCGAACGGTGAAGTCATGGTCGATTCCCTTCTCGACGAGTTGATCGTGCATGGCGATGTTGTTCTTGATGAATATGTCGTTGAGTCCATCATCGATGATGATGTTCTGTGCGGGTTGCAGGGTTGACGCCTTTACCTGATCCACGAGGTTGCATACCGCATGTTCATTCCAGCGTTGTTTGTTTTCTTCATACTTGCCCAGTCTGTCCTTAATGTGCCAGCTGTCAGGGTATTGAGTGATGTTCATGTTGCCGCTCATGCTGCCGCATGACCAGAATGTGTCGGGGTGTCTGAATGCCAGGAACAGTGCCCCGTGTCCACCCATACTCAGTCCTGTGATGGCGCGCATGTAGCGGTGTGCGATGGTGCGGTAGTGGGTGTCGATGTGTTGCACCAGTTCCTTGCTGACGTAGGTCTCGAATTGCATCTTGGGGTCCACAGGCGAGTCAAAGTACCAGCTGTCCTGTCCATCGGGGCACACGATGATGACCTCATGCACATTGGACAGGCTGTCCAGATTGGCCTTGCGTGACCAGTCGTTGTAGCAGCCGTAGGCACCATGAAGCAGATAGAGCACCGGGAAACGCCGGTCTTGCATGGCTGTGTCGTGATACACGTTCGGCACGATGACCACGTTCTTGATATTCCGTCCCATGGCCTGGCTCATCACCTCGATGGTGTCGGCCTGCGGCAGAGGCTGTGCCGCTTGAACCTGGCCGGCGGGATGCGCGCTACAGTTCAATGTCATGAACACGAGTGCCAGCAGCACGATGAATTTGAAGGATTGCTTATTCATTTCTTTAAGGGTCGTTTTTTCTTGAAGAAATCGGTCATCAACTTGCCGCACTCGTCGGCCAGCACGCCCGCAGTGACGGTCGTCTTGGGGTGGAACGGAGCGGCACACATCGTGTGGTAGCCCCGCTTGTCGTCGCTGGCGCCATAGACGATGCGTGAAATCTGGCTCCAGGCCAAGGCTCCTGCACACATCAGGCACGGCTCCACTGTGACGTACAAGGTGCAGTCTGTCAGGTATTTGCCGCCTAGAGTGGAGGCGGCAGCGGTGATGGCCTGCATCTCGGCATGGGCGGTGACGTCGGTGAGCGCCTCGGTGAGGTTGTGTCCACGACCGATGACGTGTCCCTTGCTCACGATGACAGCCCCGATGGGAACCTCGTCGCGCTCTAGGGCCTTGTGCGCCTCGTCGATGGCCATGCGCATGTACTTGATGTCGATATCTTCGGGTTTAAGCATATCAATTCAGGAATACTTTACGAACGGTGTTGCCTACTTTCACGATATACACACGTTGTCCCGGCAGGCTTATCCAGCTGTCCACGGCAGGCCGTTCATACCACAGGTTGCCATACACGTCATAGATGAACGTCCACAGTCCATCGTTGAAACCTCCGATATAGATGGCACCGTCATAGCCCAGGATAGTGATGGGCGGCTCCTTGTCCTCCTCAATCTGCTCGATGGCCGCTGGTTCAGACGTGGCTACGAGTTGGAGGTCTTCGTCATCATACATCAGCGTTGTGGGGACTACCAGATAGTCGGTGCTTTGGGCTCCGACGGGGAGGAAGTAGCGGTCGGCGGCAGTCAGTGCCATCAGGTAACCGTCCGGGCCGTAAATCTTGTATGCCAAGCTGTTGCCCAGCGTCAACGCCGTCCAGCTCTCGCCCATGTTTTCCTGACTCATTGTGGGCATTACTGCCAAACCCTCGTCGATCCACAAGGAGAAGCGTTCATCGTCACCCCAGACAGGGTCGTCCTGATAACGGCGCGTAGTGGTGCCGTCGGCCAGCATGACGAGGATGTTGTCGCATCCCTCAAAGGCATTGTCACCCATTGTGAGGGGTGGGGTGGCGGCATCACTGTAAATCTCGTTGAGGTGGGTGCAGTAACCAAATGCCCGTTCGCCAATGGTCTGCAGCGAAATGGGCAGGAACACCGTGCGCAGGTTGGTGCAGTCCTCAAAGGCTCCCATGCCGATGTCGGTGACGCCCTCGGGCAGCACGACATGGGTCACTGCCGTGCCGGCGAGCATGTAGCGGCTAACAGCTTTGAGCCCCAGAGGCAGTGTGATGCTTGCCAGTTGGTCAGCATCTGCAAAGGCCGCCTCACCAATCATGGTCACGCTGTTGGGAATCTGCACCTCGGTCACCTGTGACTGCCAGAACGCCCTTGGGGCAATAGCTGCCACGTCATAGTTGATGCCGTCGCAATAGACCCGTTCGGGCAGGATGATGCAGCCCTCATACTGGTTCACACCATCGAAAATGGCTGGGGCGACCGCCACTTGCGTGTCGCTGATGATATTGTAGTAGATGCCATTAGCCAAGATGTCCTGAGCATTGGCGTGGACAGTCATGCCCAGTACCAATGCGAACAATGCCAATATTTTAGCTATCTTTTTCTTCATGTTGTCTTATTCCCTGTAATAAACGCGCTTGACGCGTGGCGAAACACTGGTGAGGATTTCATAGGGG
This sequence comes from uncultured Bacteroidales bacterium, assembly GCA_902772455.1. Taxonomy (GTDB): domain Bacteria; phylum Bacteroidota; class Bacteroidia; order Bacteroidales; family Muribaculaceae; genus Sodaliphilus. Next base: position 5,041 of record CACYAW010000061.1, on the reverse strand, counting down.
ATGGTTTCCCTAGCCTCACTCAGTTGCTCGACAGGCACGTGCTCGCCAAAGATCTCGACCGTGTCGCCCACCTTGCAGGGCACGTCGGTGACATCGATCATCACAGCATCCATGCACACGTTACCCACCGTGGGACACAGCTTGCCGCTCACCCACATGTTCACACGTCCGTTGCCAAAGTGCCGGTCAAAGCCGTCGGCATAGCCGATGTTGACCGTGGCAATGCGGCTGTCTCGCTCTAGCACGCCATGGCGCCCATAGCCCACAGTCGTGCCTGCCGGCCATTCCTTGATGCTGATGATGATGGACCGCAGCGCCGACACGGGCTTGAGGGTGTCCTCGCTGCCGTCGAACAGCGTACGTATGCCGTACAGTCCGATGCCGATGCGCACCATGTCGTATTGCCGCTCGGGGAAGCGCACGATGCCGCTCGTGTTGAGGACGTGCCGCATGATATTGTGGTCAAAAGCCTGCTGCAACTCGTGGCTGCACTCGTCAAAGTAGTCGAACTGGGCTTGCGTGTAGGCGTCCTGGTCAGGCTCGTCGGCAACGGCGAGGTGCGTGAACATCGAGGCGGGTTTGATGACATTCTGCTGCTTGAGCATGGCAATGAGTTCGGGCAGTTCCTCCTTAGTGAATCCCAAACGGTGCATGCCGCTGTCGATTTTGATGTGCACGGGAAAGTCCTTGGCACCATATTTCTTGCCTTCCTTGATGAGCTCCCGTCCCATGTCCAGGTTATAAAGTTCAGGCTCCAGGCGGTACTGGAACATGGCCTTGTAGTTCACTCCGTTGGGGTTCAGCACAATGATAGGCATGCTGATGCTTGCCTTGCGCAGGTCCACGCCCTCGTCATGCACGGCGACGGCCAGGTAGTCGCACCCGCAGTCCTGCAGCGTCTTGGCAATCTCATAGCTGCCTGCCCCGTATCCACTGGCCTTGACCATACCGATGGTCTTGGTTCCCGGCTTGATGAGCGACTTGAAGAACTTGTAATTATGAGCCAGCGCATTAAGGTCCACTTCCATGACCGTGATGTGCTGTTTGGCCTCCAGCAGGTCGATAATCTGGCTGAAGCCGAAGCTTGGATCCCCCTTGATGAGCACCGTCTCGTTCTCAAAGTCTCCCTTGGCCACATCGTTAACGAAGTCCTGCGTGTCGTTGAAGAAACGCGCCATGGGCAGGTCCTCGAAATACTTGCGGTAGCGGCACATCTCCTTGCCGATGCCGATGAGCCGGTTCACGCGCTTGGTCTTGAGCAATTCGCTCACGCGGATGTAAAGTTCATCGCCGCTGTAGCTCTCGGTGCCCAGGTCACTCAAGATGACCGTGCAGGGGCGGTTGCCCGCGCGGCGTGTCATGAAGTTGAGTGCCGGAGTGAGAGAGTTGTAGTCGCTGGTGTAACTGTCGACGATGACCGTGCAGTTGTTCACGCCCTCGATGACGTTGAGTCGTGTGCCCACCGGCGTGAGGGCCGCCATGCGTTGGGCGATGATGTCGCGTTCAAGCCCCATGTACAGCAGCACTGCCAGACAAGTGATGGCGTTATTCAGGTCACGGTCGGCGGTGAAGGGTATGGTGACTGTGCCAGGCTCGTCATTATAAGTGTAGTGCAGCGTTGTGGACCTTTCGGTACGCTCGGCGCCGTCCACCTGCAGGGGCGCGTCACAGTGATTGCGTGACCATGACATCTCCTGGGCCACGTCGCTCTCGACCAGCGGTGCAATGGTGTGTGTCACCAAGGGGTCGTCGGCGCAATAGACGATGCCCTCGCAGTTGAAAAGGATCTTGGCTTTTTCCTGGGCTTTTTGCTGCATCGATGCAAAGCCGTCGTTGTGCTCACTGCCCAGGTTGGTGATGATGCCGATGGTGGGCCTGATCATCGCCTGCAGGTTGTCCATCTCGCCCACACGCGAGATGCCTGCCTCGATGATGGCCAGGTCGGTGTTGTTGTCAATGTCCCACAACGACAAGGGGACACCGATTTGGCTATTGTAGCTGCGGGGCGAGCGCACGATGCGGTAGTCGTCCTTCAGCAGTTGGTAGAGCCACTCCTTGACAGCCGTCTTGCCACGGCTGCCGGTGATTCCAATGACGGGCAGTTCGCGGAAACGCCTGCGGTGGAACGTGGCGAGCGCCTGCAAGGCATCGAGCGGCGACTCCACGGCAATGTAGTTGGCTGCGGCACACTCAGGCTGTGGATAGTAGTCGGCTGCGACCACAAAATTGCGCACACCCTTGTCAAACAGGTCGGGGATGTAGTTGTGTCCGTCGCCGGCATCGGTGCGTAGAGCAAAGAAGATGGTTTCCTCGGGCATGGTCAGCGAGCGGGAGTCGGTGAGCAGCTGGCTCACGATAGCGTCCTCGTCGATGATGCGTCCGCCGGTTACTTCCAGCGCATTGGATATTTCAGTTATCGAGTAGTTCATTCTTTAGTTTTTAGTTTCTAGTTTCTAGTCCCTAGTTTCTAGTTTTTAGTCCTTGGTCCCTAGTCCTTAGTCCCTAGTCCTTAGTTTTTAGTTGACGGTTTGTAGCGCTTTTTGAAGCTGCGGATTTTGGGCCAGATAAGGGTATTCCTTGATGAGGTTGCGCACCACGCTGGCCGTGTCGGCGTTAAAGCGGTCCACCGTCTCGCGGTTGGCGCTCATGGGCCGATGCTGCAGCCGCTTGTGTATGCGCTCGCACCGAGCAACTGCCAGGGCGCTGCGGTCGTCGAGATAGGTTGCCTGGAAGGCCTGCCAGATGTATTCCACCGCTATGTCACTGGGATGCACCATGTCGCTCGCATAGAAACGGTAGTCGCGCAGGTCATCTAACATGATCTCATAGGCGGGAAAGTAGTCGCAGTATTCCTTGTGACGGGTTAACGCCTCGTGAATGGCGACGCGCAGCGAAGCCTTGCTCAGCGAGTTGGTGCCGAGTCCGTCGGCAATGTGGCGGATGGGGCTCACGGTGAGTATCACCCGCAGCTCGGGGTTGAATTCATGCAATGCCGTGAGCATGTTGTCTAGCACCTTGCTCATTTCACTGGTAGGCATCATCTTGCGTTCAAACTCGTGCTGGGGCACTTTGTGGCAGTTGGCGACGACTTCACCCGTCGATTTCAGGCGATAGACGATGGCTGTTCCCAGTGTGATGGTGAGCAGTTGGGCCTGTTTCAAGGCTTTGTGTCCCTGCTCAATGCGCTGGTTCATGCGGTCGATCGTAGCCTGCTTGTCGGGCAGTGAGTAGCGTGAATGGAAATCATAGCTGTTCCACACGCCACCTTGCATGAACAGGTCTTGTCCAGCCACTGGTGTGCAGTCAATGAGGCGTTGCACGCCACGAGCGATGCTCATGGGGTTGTAGAGCGTTCCCATGGGATTGACCGTGGCGTTGAACAGTGCTGAATTCATCTTCGCGCCAATGTTGTCGCTGAAGCATGATCCCAGCAGCACCACAGTATCGCTGTGTTGCAACCATGCGCGGTTCTCGCCCGTTTTTACTGTCGTCCTGAACTCCATCTGAAACTTAAAATGGTTGTTTTAACTGACAAAGATAAGGTAATTTTGGGAAAATCCCTCCACTTTAATGACATTATTTAAAAAAGCAGTTTTCTGTCGGATACCAAAAAATGAGGGCTCTAGTTTCCTAAAGCCCTCATTAATCATATGTTAGATGTCATTTCTTGATAAAATGGTATTGCCCCGAGATGTCATTGAAGAAGACCGTGTAGGTGCCAGCCTTGGCAGGAATGTTCAGTCCATCTTGCACTCCCGTGCCATAGGGGAAGGCGTCGGCACCCCAGTTGTAGTCCCAACCGCCGTAGGTGCAGAACTTGAGCTCACCATAATAGCCACTATCTTGGGTCAGCGTCCAATCATCCAGCCACCAGTCATGGTTATTGAGCCCTAAATCAGAGTTTACCAGATGCATGGTAGGGGTCTGGTTGTTCCAGTCGTTATAATATCCTGGAATTGTGATGGATCCAAAAGCAGGTGCCTGCAAATCTTGAGGTTCAATGGTCAAGGTCATTGTTCTGGTGTTCAGCGTGATGGTGTAGTAGTTGTCATTGAGCAGGAACGTACTGTAGTTGGGATTATCGTTCACCATGTTCTGCACGCTGTATTGGCCCGTGTTGTTGTTGACTACCCACATCTCGCTCACGATAGCGTCATGTCCATCCAGATGATGGATCACCGAGAAGCGTTGGCTGGGAATCCATCCCGTCCACGTGAGCGTGCCCTTACCCTGCATGTCGAAGTCGCCGACAGGATACAGAGGCAAGGCGCTAACGCCAATCTGATTGTCTTCACCCCACGGCTGCATGCCGATGAAGTTGCCCCACAGGTACCACATGTCGATGGACATGGGGCCGGGCCATGTGGTACTGAGCAGATAGTCGATGAGCGACGTCACATCGGCGATGTTGATGCTGCCGTCCTGGTTGGCATCGGCGCCGTTCTGGTTGACCATTGAACCATTTCCACTCAACAGATAATCGATCAGCGCGGTGACGTCGGCAATATTGACTTGCCCATCGTCATTCACATCGCCACGCTCCGCATCGCCTGTCCTTGATATAACTCCAGGAAAGCGTGTGGGTGCCTTCGGAGAGAGAAACCGAATAAGTCTCCCAGTCGTTATCGTAGGCACCATATATGAATTGATTCACTCCATCGATGGCGAAGCAACATATATCCCAAACCGGATCGCTGCCTTCGCCCCATGCCTTGAAGTCAAACGACAAGACGCCAGGCCTATTTAGATTGACGGTGGCGGTCATGACTGATGAACTGGAGTGTATGCCGGAATTGCCTGACTTGGCAAGCATGCGGCCTCCATCATACATTGTGTACCATGGATAATCGCCGACGCTTGTGAAGTGGATATTGCCTCCATCAACATTCAAGACGTCGTCAAGGGTTGCAAATGCCTCAATGTGGGTAAATTTCTTCCAGCCCAAAGCGTTCTGATAGGCTGTCCTAGAAGTTTGGGGTATATTCAAGACGGCGGTGTTGTACACTTCGGGCATAAAGGTTGTATTATAATCACTATTTGG
>CACYAW010000060.1 GCA_902772455.1 uncultured Bacteroidales bacterium | reverse complement strand
GAATTTCAACAATGTCAAAGAGCTCAATGGTTCAAGTGAACCGAGTTTGTTTGAAAATTTTATTTATTAACCGTCCACAATTTTTAGTGGACAGCAATGACTTAGTGATTCAAACCAAGAGCAAGCAGAAATGCTCTTCTCTTTTCTTGATCTTACACTTAGCAGAAAACTTTGGACATTCTTTCTCTCCAAATAGAGGGTAGTGATGGCTCATTCAATTTGAGAAGCATTGAAAACTGTTTAATTGGATCGAATGAAATTGAAGTGGCTGGGGAGTTTGTTGTGGTCTTGGTAGGGAAAGATGTGTAATGGGGAGGAAATGTGTGTGGGAAAAGAAAAATTTTTGTAAGATTCTTTGCAGATGTGGGGAAAATGTGGGGAAAACCGAGAAATAGAAAATCGCTAAAGCCTTGAATACGGGTGTTACCCCATTGGTGTTTGAGACCAACGCGTCTACCGATTCCGCCATCTGGGCGTCAGAGCGGGTGCAAAGGTAAGTCAATTTTTTGAATTGGTGGCAAAAAAACGGACATTTTTTGTCAAAATGCGTTTTTTTGCTTGGATTGAGGCGGTTGTTGAGGGTGGTTATAGTAATTTTGCGGTCAAAATTGACGTTGACAAAGATGGAAAATGACCAGAATGGTATGGAGAATCCGTTCGCTCGGACGGAGTTGATGCTGGGTGCCCAGGCGATGGAGCGGCTGGCACAGAGCCGTGTGGCGGTGTTTGGCATCGGCGGTGTGGGCGGCTTTGTGGTCGAGGCGCTGGCCCGCAGTGGGGTGGGGGCGCTGGACCTGGTTGACGACGACACGGTGAGCGTGTCGAACATCAACCGCCAGATTTTTGCCCTGCACAGCACGATCGGGCGGGCCAAGGTGGACGTGGCTGCCGAGCGGGTGCGCGACATCAATCCGCGGTGCAAGGTGACGACCCACAAGATGTTTTATCTGCCCGAAAATGCCGATGAAATCGATATGAAGGCCTTCGATTACGTGGTGGATAGTCTGGACACGATCACGGCCAAGATGGAGATTGCACGGCGCTGCCTGCAGTTGGGTGTGACACATATCTGCTCGATGGGCGCGGCCTACAAGATGGACCCGATGGCTTTTCGTGTGGCGGACTTTGATGCGACGCGCATCGACCCGCTGGCACGCATGCTGCGCAAGCTGCTGCACCGCGAGGGCATCCACCATTTCAAATGCGTCTATAGCGAGGAGGAACCGCGCTGGAACCCTGATGTGCCCGTCTATGTCGATGGCAAGAAACAGCCTGGCAGCAACGCGTTTGTCCCTGCGGCGGCCGGTCTGCTGATCGCGCGCGAGGTAATCGTGGACTTGACACAGGGGCTTTAACTCATAGCAAATATAGTACAAACGCCGACGGAAGCTAATCCGCCGGCGTTGTCGTTTTGAAAAGGGATGTTGTTCTTATTTCTTCTTCTTTGAGCTCTTGCCAGACTTGCTTGAAGAACTGGATTTGCTCGAAGACTTACTCTTACTCGATGATTTGCTTGAAGCCTTGCTTGATTTGCCCGAAGACTTGCTTGACGATTTGCTGTCTTTTTTCTCGGCAGCAGCAGCTTTGCGGGCTTCTTCCTTGGTGGGAATCTTGATTTTCTCGCCTGCTTTGATCTTGTTGCCGTCGCCGATGCCGTTGGCCCGTTCAAGATCCTTGACCGACACGCCTGTTTTCTCGGCGATCTTGGTCAACGATTCGCCCTTCTGGACGGTGACCTCGCTGGGCTGTTTGGGTTTGGAGTGCTTTTTACTCTTGCTGCTCTTGGAACTGCGTTCGGCCGTTTCGTTCTTGCCCTTAGACTTGCGGCTGGTTTCCTTCTCGGCATATTTGGCATTGCGCGAACGCCAGCTGCTGGAGTTGGCCTTTGAAGCATGACGGCGTGTGCTCTGGTCGTCATCTTTGGCGAAGACGGTTTTGGGCTTGGTCTCGGTGTTAGACTTGGGGGTGTAGGAACCCTTGTAGGGCTCTTTCTCGGCAGCTTTGCGCTGGATGTCCTTCACCTCGTCGAACTGTTCCTGCTCCGTCTCGCTGCTCTGGTCGTTGGCGGCCAGGTCGCCCTCGCCGGAGCTGGTCATTTCGCTGCCCATGCTGAAGGTGTCCTCGTTGTCGGCGCTGGCGTTGCTGGGAGTGGGAGCCTTGACCTTGAGGTTGTCGCCGCGTCTTACCCGCTCACTGCTCATGTTGTTCAACGCCATGAGTTCGCTGGTGGTCATGTCATATTTGGCAGCGATTGATGCTGCGGTCTCGCCGCGTCCCACCTTGTGGGTGATGGTGCGGATGTCGCTGATGGCACTGCGTGTCGAGAGGTATTCCTCGGCAGTGGAAACCTGGCCTCCGGGCTCAACGACCTCGCGGTGGGCATACAGGTCATCGCGGTAGCTGTCGATGCTGTCCTCGCTGAGGATATAACTGTAGATCTGCTTCGAGGGCAACACGAGCGTGTAAGGGTGAATGTCACCAGGGATGACGTCGGTGCGGTACTGCGGGTTAAAGGTGCGGATCTCCTCGATGGGCATGTTGAGCACCTGGGCAATCTGCGCAAAGTGGATGCGGCGGTTTACGCTGACGGTGTCGGTGATGAGCGGTTTGCGGGCCAGCGAGGGGCTGATATTGTGCTGCTTGTAGTAGGTCATCGCATAGTTTGCGGCGATAAAGGCGGGCACATAGCCTCGCGTCTCACGTGGCAGGTATTCATAAATGTCCCAAAAGTCTCCCGTTCCGCCGTTGCGGTGTAAAGCCTTGTTGACGTTGCCGGGCCCGCAGTTATAGGCGGCGATGGCCAGCGACCAGTCATTGTAGATCTGGTACAGGTTCTTGAGGTACTTGGCAGCCATGGCGCTGGAGCGATAGGGGTCGCGGCGCTCATCCACGAGCGAGTTGATCTCGAGTCCCAAGCCCTTGCCGGTACCGATCATGAATTGCCACAGTCCAGCGGCTCCGGCCCGTGACACCGCATTGGGGTCAAGGGCGCTCTCGACGATGGGCAGATACTTGAGTTCCAGCGGGAGCCCTTCTTTTTCCAGTGCCTGCTCAAAGATGGGCATATAGTAGAGGCTCATTCCCAGCATCTCCTCGATGAGCGTGCGGCTGCGATACACGTAGCGCTCGATGTGCTTGCGCACAATCTGGTTATAGGGCATCTCGATGATGGACGGAATCGAAGCGAGCCGCCTGATGTAGGTTTCCTCTCCGACCTCTCCCGGTGACTTGTTCTCGACATCGGCGTCGAGGACGGTGTAATTCTGCAAGTACCAGTTGGTCATCATCTTGTGCACATCGGTGTCAAAACTCTCGGGGAAGACGATGTCGTCGTCGGTGATGGAGTTCTTTAATGTGAGGATGTTGTTTTTCTCACGTGGAACCGCCAGCAGCGAGGTTGCCGCCAGCAGCGTTGTGAGAATCCATGTGAGTAGTCGTTGTCTTGTCATATTGTCATGTCGTTATTATCTTAAAACGATAGGGTCAAAAGCTAAAAGCGCATTGCAGTCCCAACGAGGGTAGCCTGCCCCCGGTAACCCCGCTGCCGATAGCAGTGGGCGCCACGTCCAGCGTGAGGTCGGGAGATATGTCGAAGTGGGCCAGTGAAGCGTCCACATAGGCATCCACAATGTTGATGAGATAGACGCCTACCATGGCGATGACGCAGATTTCGCGGTATCGCCGGTAGTAGTCGCGTTTGTTCTTCATGACCTTTTGCAGCCAAGCCCTGTCCAGGTCGCTTTCCTTAACCGTCGGGGGGAAGAAGTCCATGTAGCTGCGCGAGTCAGGGTCATCGTCCATCACATCACGGTATCCCTTGGAGTAGTCCTTGTACATGCGGTTATTCCATGTGGCGCCATAGCTGAGCCCCACAAAGGCACCCACGACAATGGGCAGTTTCCAATACCGTCGGTTGTAGATTTGGCCCAGTCCGGGACACAGTGCCGACATCCACAGCGCCCGCTGCGGGTCGGGATTGAAGGTCCGCACAGCGCCCATGGTGGGTGATGCGGTGGTGGTATCGTCGAGGATTTCCAGGCCCTGGACGCCCCTGATGGAGTCGATGGACGCGACGATGACAGTGTCGCCCGCTGTGTTCACCACTCTGAAACCGTCAACAATCCGTGCGGTGTCGCTGACCAGCACGGGCCGTCGCTGGTGGTGGGTTGGCCTGTCAATGCCTGTCGTGTCGTTCACGGCAATCACGTGTCCGACCGTTTGGGCGGCCATGCCAATCCACAGCACCGCCATCACCATGAGGGCGGCGATGCGTTGACAGCTAGGGCGATATGTTGCGAATCCATTCACTGGCAGGGTCCAGATCAATTGTTTTTCAACGTGTCAAAAATGCTGATGATTTTCTCGAGTTGGGCTTCGTTGGCAAAGGGGAAGGTGATTTTTCCCTTGCCGGCCTTGTCGCAGCTGAACTTCACAGGCACGCCGAAAGCCGTTGTCAGATGCTTTTGCAGGATTTCATAGTCCTTGGCATTGATGCGCTTGGTCGAGCCTTCCTGTTGAGCCTTCTCGTCGAGTGAGGCTTGCTGCATCAGCTTAGCGCGCTGTTCCACCTGTCGCACCGAGAGCCCCTTCTTGATGGTCTCGTAGTACAGTTTCAACTGCTGCTTGGGGTCATCCAGCGAAAGCAGGGCGCGCGCGTGGCCCATGTCCAGGGTGTGGTCGTGCAGGCCCAGTTGCACCTCGGCGGGCAGTTTGAGCAGTCGCAGGAAGTTTGCGATAGTGGCGCGTTTCTTGCCGATTCGCTCGCTGAGCCGTTCCTGTGTCAGGTTATACTGGTCAATGAGTTTTCTGAAGGTCAATGCAATCTCGATGGCGTTGAGGTCCTCACGCTGGATGTTCTCGATGAGAGCCATCTCGGTCACCTCGCTGTCGTTGGCAGTGCGGATGTAGGCAGGTACCGAATTGAGACCGGCCAGCAGTGATGCGCGGTAACGCCGCTCGCCAGAGATGATCTGGTAGGTATTGTCGTCCATGCTGCGCAGCGTGAGCGGCTGGATGATGCCCAGCTCGCGTATGCTGGTTGCCAGTTCCTCGAGGGCCTCTTCGTCAAACACTTGACGCGGCTGCTCGGGATTGGGCATGATTTGGTCAATAGGTATCTGGTTGATGGCCGAAGAGCCTTCGGTCTGGATGACGTCCATGTCGATGAGCGCGTCAAGGCCGCGCTTGAGAGCTTTACCTTTCATTTTTATTGTTTTTTAGTGGTAGTGGCATGTTTGTTGGATGACTTGTCGCGGCCGATGATTTCGTGCGCGAGTTGAATGTGGCTCGTCGCTCCCCGGCAGGTGGGGTCATATTGTGTGACGGGCATCCCGTGACTGGGAGCCTCGCTGATGCGTATGTTGCGCGGAATCACAGTGTTAAATACCATGTTGCCGAAGTGGCCTTTCAACTCTTCATAAATCTCGTTGGCGAGTCTGAGGCGGGCATCATACATCGTGAGCAGGAAACCCTCGATGCGCAGGCTGGCATTGAGCTTCGCCTTGATGATGCGTATGGTGTTGAGCAGCTTGCTGATGCCTTCCAGAGCGAAGTACTCGGCCTGGACGGGGATGATGACGCTGTTGGCCGCGGTGAGCGCATTGACTGTGATCAAGCCCAGCGAGGGACTGCAATCGATAATGATGTAGTCATAGTCGTCTTTGACCTCTTGCAGGGCATTGGTCATGACCCGTTCGCGCCCTTGTTTCTCGACGAGTTCCAACTCGGCGCCCACCAGGTCGATGCGTGACCCCAGCAGTTTGAGGCCGTCGATGCCCGTGTCGATGATGGCACTTTGCACGGGATAATCATCCACCAGACATTCATAGATGGTCGAAGACATGTCCTTGGCCTCGATGCCCAATCCCGACGTGGCGTTGGCCTGGGGGTCGGCGTCAATGAGAAGGACATGCTGCCCGCAGGCAGCGAGCGCTGCCGACAGATTGATCGAGGTGGTGGTCTTTCCAACCCCGCCTTTTTGATTAGCTATAGCTATTATCTTTCCCATGAAATACAGGTGTTCTTTGTCATAAAATTGTTCTAATAAAACATCGGCGGCGCCTCAGCCATCGAAGTAAACTTCATGGCGTTCAGCTTGCACGATGTTTAAATGACAATGGCGGCGCCTCAGCCATTGAAGTGAACTTCATGGCGTTCGGCTTGCACATTGTTTCACGGGTACAAAGGAACAAATTTTTGATTGAAAAACGGTTAAAAAGTCCGTTAAAATCGGTGAATTGTTCAAAACTTAACATAAATGTTAATAATTCGTGGAACATTCCATTTTTCGTTATCTTGGCGTCTCAAAAATGGCTAAATCATCATGATACGCTCAATCCAATCTATTTCATGAAGCACATTTATCTGGTGGTGTGATTCCATGATAACCTAATCCCATCATTAAAAAATCGCCGATAGTCAAGGGTTGAATCCCTACTGTTTCCTGTTATCTTATTGTGTTCTTGGAGGGTTTTGCCTAAAAAAGCAAAATAGCCGATTTTGTAAATCTCTAATGCATAAAGGTTCAAAAAAAGTAACACATGTCAACATTTAACGATTGTTTGTGCCTCGTTTGTGAAAAATGCCGTATATTTGCAGGCTGCATTTTTGAGATCTGTAGCGATAATTGCATGACATGGCGCTTGTTGACCAATTGGCAAGTGCCAGGATAACGGGCTAAAAACTGAAACGAAATACAAAAAAAATGAGAAAATTAACTTCGCTATTATTTTTGGCAGCCGTGGTGTGTCTTACCGCAGTTGCCAATCCTGCTCATCGTGGATCTGTCTTGCTGCCTCAGCCTGACGGCACGATGCTGTCGGTTTGCCTTGTCGGTGACGAGTATTATCACTTCAATACCACTGTTGATGGTTACACCATCCTGCTCAACGATGCCGGTGCTTATGTTTATGCCCAGCGTGATGGCATGAATTTGGTTCCAACCCCGATTCTCGCCCACGATGCCGAAAACCGTAGCGCTGACGAGCTGTCGTTCCTGGCAACCCTTTCCAAGAATATGGTTGATGAGACCTCGGTGGCACAAGCTCATGTGCGCCGTGTAAAGCGTGATGTGGATCTGTCAAATTTCGACTTTGATAATTTCCATGGCTTGGTCATCCTGTTGGACTTCACCGATAAGAAGTTTGCCAGCGACGACCCCCAGGCATTCTATACCGAAATGTTCAGTACCGAGAACTTCACCGGCTACCATGACCCGATTACCGGCCGTACCGTTTCTTGCCCCGGCAGTGTGCGCGACTACTTCAACGACCAGTCCAACGGCGCTTTCAAGCCACCGTTTGATGTATATGGCCCGTACCCCGCCACCTATGTTGAGAATGGCATTGCTGTTCAGGCCCGTTCCACCCAGTGCGACCCCTATTCCCAGATCATCTTCAACAATGCGCTCAAGCAGGCCAACGCCGACGTGGATTATAAACGCTATGACAATAATAGTGATGGCAAGATTGATATGGTCTATTTCCTGGTGGCAGGTTATAGCTCCAGATACCCGGGCAATAACCGTGGATATCTGTGGCCCCATGCCTCTAACTTGAGCTGGACGGGCTCATCCTATGATGGCAAGAAGATCGACCGCTATGCCTGCTCTACCGAGCTCTACGGTTTTGAGGGATCTCCCAGCACGGTTACTGTCGGGGGTATCGGCACGGTGGCTCATGAGTTCAGCCATGTGTTGGGTCTGCCCGACTTCTATGACACTGACTACGAGAAAAGCGGCGGCCAGAGTCATGATCCCGGTGAATGGGATGTGATGGCCGGTGGCGGTGACTATAATTATGGTCGTTGCCCTGCTGGTTATACGTTCTTCGAGCGCTATGCGCTGGGTTGGGCAGAGGTAAGAAATCTCACCGAGCCTGGCACCTACACGCTTAATCCGGTGAACACCTCTCGCGAGGGCTTCATCCTGCGTTCTCCTGTCGAGGACGAGTTCTTCACGATCGAGAACCGCCAGAAGACGGGTTGGGATGCTTATTTGCCCGGTCATGGCATGATTGTCACCCGCGTTGACAGCACTAATGTGTACGCCTGGAATCGAAATGAGGTGAACATTAACCCCGAACGTAATTATTTTGAGATGCTGCGTGCCGGTAACTCCCGGTCGGGTGCCATGGCTAGCGATCCGTTCCCCGGAACAACCGGCAACATCATGTTGACCAATGATACCCGTCCCAACCTGCTCACTTGGGATGGTGTGCCCAATGATTTCATCATCAATGCCATTACCGAGAAAGACGGTGTCATCACCTTTAACGCATTTCTCGATGGCACGATGACGGCACTTGTCGAGGACTACGAGACGATGCCGGTATCGACAGTCAACAACGCTGCCGATGTCGAGGGACGTTTTGCCAATTGGACCTTTACCAATGCGGGCGTGCGCGCTCCTGGCGAGGGCAAGGCTTACGGTGAGAACAGCGTGATGATGAAGATGCCCAGCCTCTTCTACAGCACCACACCCGTCTATTATAACATCTACATGGCCAGCGTGTATGTATTCAACACTTCATCGTCGGCTGCCAAGTATTCGCTCGAGTACACTGTCGAGAACGATGCTAACGGTGAGCCCATTTGGCTGATAGCTCCCAGTTCTAAGGGTGATGATTACATCGAGGTGCCCTTGAAGTCGGCAGGTAACTACTACTGGACATTGAATTTGACGAATACGCAACCGGCCAGGTTCCGTATCTATGAACTTGCAGGCAATAAGAATGCGCCCACCTATATTGATAACCTCTCATTCTATTATACGGGTGAAGAAGGTGGTCCTAGCGAGTTTGAAAAGGGCGACGTCAACGGTGACGGCGAGGTCAACATTGCCGATGTCAATGCGGCCATCAAGATCATCCTGGGTGAGACTCCGGCTGCCGATGTGCTGCGCCGTGCCGATGTCAATGAAGATACCGAAATCAATATCGCTGATGTGAATGCGATTATCAAGTTGATTTTGAATTAATAGACCATACAAAAATTCCTAGTAAAGTTATGAGAAAATATATTCTGTTGTTAATCGTTGGTTTGTGTAGCCTGTCGGCACGTTCAATTCCTGCCGACCCGACACCCATCAAGGTAGCACAGCCCGACGGCAGCACGCTCACAGTCCAGCTTCATGGTGACGAGTTTTTCCATTTCACCACCACGACCGACGGCTACACGGTCGTCAAGAACGCGTCAGGGTATTATACCTATGCCCGCCTTGACGGCAACCGTCTGGTAGCCAGTGACCGCATTGCCCGTGACCCGTCGTATCGCAATGCCGGTGACCGTATCTATCTGACCACAATCCCCAAGGGACTGACCGACAGGGCTCTCGCCGCTAGTGGTGCCCAGAAACTCAGCCGCCGCAATAGTGCGATGCGGCGTGTGGGTGCCGACGGCCTGATGGACTATGACAACTTTCGCGGACTGATCATTCTCATCAACTACACCGACAAAAAGTTCTCGATGGATGAGCCTGGTGCGTTCTATGATGACATGGTTAACACCCACGACTATACGGGCTACACGCTCAATGACCGTCCTGTAAACATGACGGGTAGCGTGCGCGATTATTTCTATGACAACTCCAACCATATCTTTGACCCCCATTTTGATGTGGTGGGCCCCGTGGATGTGCCTTATTCGTGCCGCTATCCCCGTAGCACCGACAATGCCGATGTCATCTTTGAAGCCGCACTGGCAGCCATGGACGATGAGATCGACTATAACGATTACGATACCGATGGTGACGGCTATGTTGACATGGTGTTCTTCCTGGTGGCTGGATACTCGGCCAACTATGGAGGCAACAATCAGAACTACTTGTGGCCCCACATGTACTACCTGTATTGGTCGCCCAGCCTCGATGGCGTGAACTTCGGGTTGTATGCCTGCTCGACCGAGATTGCCGGTTGGGAGGGTTACCACGCAAGTGTGAACGGTATCGGCACCTTCTGCCATGAGTTCGGACACGTCCTGGGCCTGCCCGACCTGTATGATACCGATTATGAGGATAGCGGCGGCGAGAGCCTCAACCCTGGTAACTGGTCGATTATGGCTGGTGGCAGCGGCAGCGACTTTGGCCGTAATCCTGTGGGTTATAGCCTGTATGAGCGTTATGCTTTGGGCTTTACCACTCCCGAGCTTCTTGACACGGTGGGTGATTACACCATGGAACCATTGGACGATAGCAACCAGGGTTACCGCTTGAACACACCCAACGAGAATGAGTTTTTCCTGATTGAGAACCGCCAGCCAGGCAAGTGGGATAAATTCCTCCCGGGCTATGGCATGATGGTGGCACGAGTCGATTCCAGCAACGTGAACGTGTGGTGGCAGAACAACGTCAACTGTAACCCCAGCCACATGTATTACGAACTTTTGAGGGCAAGTTATATCGGACGGGACTCGGAATACGATCCTTTCCCCGGTGCGGCAGGTGTGACATCAATCACCAACTTCACCAATCCCAGCTTGCTCACGTGGGATAAGTCCTTCAATGACTTCTTTATCATGGACATCGATGAGCAGGGCGATAAGATCTCCTTCAAGTTGAGGAGCACCGCTTCGATGAAGAACGTCATGGAGGATTTTGAGGCGATGCCTGCAACCGATGATCTCAATGCCAAGGACGTGCCCGGTGTTTATACTAACTGGGATTTTGTCAATTGCAATGTCAAGGAACCGGGCGAAGGCAAGTGTGATGGTTTGCATGCTGTTGCTATGAAGACGCCCAGTATGCTGTCAACTGCCAAACCGTTGAAGGAGATGGCTTATGCCGTGTCCTATAAGGTTTACAATCCCACTAACACTAAAGCGAACTTTGAGCTGACCTATTCGTTGGATGGTGGCGAAACATGGATCGAGGAAACCGATAACATTCTCTCGGTGGGAGCCAAGTCTTCCCATTCCATGCTGATGATGCTGCCCACAACGGCACCCATCATGATTCGCATCAACCAAACCTCGGGCAGCACACGCTCCAATTGCTATTTGGACAACATCCAGTTCTTCTATGAGGATATTTGGGAAGATGTCATTCAGCCAGGCGACGTGAATGCTGACGGTGAGGTGAATATTGCCGATGTCAACATGGTGGTAAAAATCATCCTGTCGGATATTGAGCCGGATGAGGTTTTATTCCACCGAGCCGATGTTGATGGCAATGGTGAGGTCAATATCGCTGACGTCAATGCATTGATTAAACTGATTCTCAAGTAGAATCATTGCAGTGTCCGCTGGAAAAGCCCTTTTAAAGCTTTTCCAGCGGACAATTCTTTTAAAACGGATATAACATTTAAATATTAACACTTAATTTTTTGTTGCTTATGAAAAAGACATTATTCTTGCTTGTTATGGGATTGTTGTGCCTGGTTGCGCGGGCCGTTCCTGCCGATCCCACACCCTCTAAGGTAACTCAACCCGATGGAACAACCCTGACGATCGTCCTGCATGGCGATGAGTTCTTAAATTACCTGACCACCAGCGATGGTTACACCGTTGTCAAGAATAAGGCGGGTTATTTCACCTACGCCCGTCTTGACGGTAACCAACTGGTTGCCAGTGACCGCATCGCGCGCGACAACCGCACCGCTGCCGACAATGCCTTCCTCGCTGCCGTACCCAAGGGCTTGAAAAGCAATGCCATGGTAGAGCGTGGCACCAAGATGCTCAACCACCGCAACGAGTTGATTCGCGGCATCGGTCACGGTGGCCACATGGACTACAGCAAGTTCCGCGGTCTGATCATCCTCATCAATTACACCGACAGGAAGTTTGATGACTATGTTCCCTGGAACTACACGCCTGTGGATTTCTATGAGCAGATGATCAACAGTCATGACTACATCGGTTTCACGCTTCCCGCAGGCACCAAGGTTGAATGCATGGGCAGTGTGCGCGACTACTACTACGACAACTCGTTCCAGCAGTTTGACCCGCACTTCGACATCCTGGGTCCTGTGGACGTTCCCTTCGCCTGCACCGATGCCCACCAGTTTAACTGCGACTCCATCTTCTTTGCCGCACTCGAGGCGCTTGACCCTGATGTGGACTTCAGCCAGTATGACACCGATGAGGATGGCACTGCCGATATGGTGTTCTTCCTCGTTGCAGGTCATGGTTCGGACTATAGTTCCAACAACAGGGATTACCTGTGGCCTCACATGAAGGACTTCACCCAGTCGCCCGTGCTTGATGGTGTGAACTTCAAGCTCTATGCCTGCTCGACCAATATGATTGGCGAAGAGAATGAGTATTATGTCAATTTTAACAACGTGGCTGGCATTGGAACCATTTGCCACGAGTTCAGCCATTGCTTGGGTCTGCCCGACTTATATGACGCCGATGGCATTGGCAGCGGTGGCACTAACCTTACGCATCCCATGACCTGGTCCGTCATGGCCAGCGGTTTCAAGAACAACAACGGCCGCAGCCCCGCAGGCTACAGCCTGTTTGAGCGCTATGCCCTTGGCTTTGCACAGCCCGTCCTCATCGAGGGCGAGGGTACCATCACTGTGCCTGCTCTTGAAAAGAGCAATACGGGTTACCGCATGAACACGGCCAACGAGGGTGAATACTTCATCATCGAGAACCGCCAGCGCATTAAGTGGGGCAAGAACCTTGCTGGCCCTGGCATGCTCATCTGGCGCATCGATTCGACCAATGTCGAGGTTTGGGAAAACAATCTGGTCAACTCTAATCCCAACCACATGTACTGTGAGTTGCTCCGTGCCAAATTCAGTGGACTGAACGACAGTTATAATGATCCCTTCCCCGGTGTTGCCAAAGTCACCTCAATCACCAATGCGACACAACCCAACCTGCGTACGTGGGACGGCAAGTTGAGCAAATATGCTTTTGTCAACATTACTGAGGCTGACAGCATCATTACCTTTGATGTGGTGAAAGACAATTCAAAATTCTCGATCGAGGACTTTGAGAAGATGCCTGTGGGCGCTACCCTCAACGAGCGTGGTGTAGCCGGCGTCTATGCCAACTGGGATTTCTATAATTGTGCCGTTGTGGATACCGCTCAGGTGGGTAACGGACATGTGGTTGCCATGCGTAACGGTAGCTATTTTAATACCGCCGAGAACCTGAACAAGATTCCAAAGGTCGTGACCTTCAAGATCTACAATCCCACATCAGCTAGCGTTACCGTCACACCGCAGTATTCGCTCAATAACGGTGGACGCTGGAGGGGACTGGATTCTTACCCCTATGACTTCTATGTTAAGGCGGGTGAAACAGGTAAGGCTGTAATTACCAATCTGCCCACCAATGCACCCATCATGTTGCGCATCAAGATTGCGGGTAGCAGCTCAGAATACTGCTTCATCGACGATATCGAGATCAGCTACGAGGCTACATGGACACCCGAGTTCGTCCTGGGTGACGTGGATGATGACGGTGACGTGAATATCGCAGACGTGACCAGGCTCATCGACTTCCTGCTTGCGCCGGACAACACTGAGATTAACGCTGGTGCGGCCGACATCATGACCGATGGCGAAATTAACATTGCCGACGTCACTGCCCTCATCGATATGCTTTTGCAGGAATGATGAGTGCAACTGCCATTTGATTACACCCTACCGAAATCAGTTAACTTTATATAACATTTTTTTGCAAATTAAATTTGGTGGTTACTATAAATGGCAGTAATTTTGCAACAAAGTTGGAAATATTAATACTATTCATCCTAAACATACACCGCGTTGTGAAACGGGGTGTATGTTTTTTATATATGGTATTATTATCATTTTAGGCAAATTATTTGGCCAATTCAGGCTAAAAGTCTAATTTTGCCGCCGAAAAATGAAGGTAAGGCGCTGTATAGATGTAGTTTCGATGCTATAACAATTGACCTCATTTTTTGAATTCTTGCTTATTAATATAAGAGCCTTCATGTATATGGCGTCTTTTCACTTATTGCAACAGTTAGAATGTTATATTTTTTAAAATTTGATTTAAGATGAAGAAATTTTTATTACTCTTGTCAGTGTTTGCATTGTGTGTGCAAGGCATCGATGCAAATCCCATTACTGCTGACCAGGCAATGCGTATTGCCAAAAGCTATGCTTCCACTTCGAAGTCTTTCAATGCCCAGAATGTTAATATGAAGCTCAACTATGCAGCTAGGAACATGAAAGGCATGACCGACTACTACGTTTTCAACCGTGACGGCAATAACGGTTTCGTGATTGTTGCTGGTGATGACGCTTCGACCCCCATCCTGGGTTACAGCGACAAGGGTTCGTTTGACATGAACGAGGCTCCCGAGGCTCTGCAGCTCATGCTTCAGGACTATCAGATGTACTTGGATTGGCTGCGCGAGAATCCCAAGAGCGCTCCCAAGCTGAACTACGATCTGCAGCCCTACGGTGTTTATCCCCTCTGCGGTGAGGTCCACTGGCACCAGTTCCCTCCCTACAACAACAACTGCCCCGCTTCGCCCCATGCCTTGACCAGCAATGGCCGCTGCTATGCCGGTTGTGTGCCTGTGGCTTTCTCGACCATCATGAAGGGTCTGAGGTACCCGTCACGTGGCTTTGGCGAGTTCAGTTACAACTACATGCTCGATGGCAATGAGATGACCGCTTATGCCAAGTTCAATGACTATTCTTACAACTACTCTCAGATGAGGAATGGTTATGGCGAGACCGCTTATAACGCTCAGGCCGTTTCTGAGCTGGTTTATGAGGTAGGTGTTGCTTTCCACACCATCTATTCTGGCGAGAGCAGTGACGCTCTGTTGAGGAATGTGATCCGCGGTATGATCGCTTTCTTTGACTTCAACGCCAACATCCAGTATGTTCAGAAGTCCAGCTACGAGTACAACGACAGCGTATGGTACAACATGATGTACAACGAGATCGACAACGGTCGTCCCATCTATTACATGGGCTACAGGACTATCGACAACAGTGGTAACGCCTGCAACATCGGTCACGCCTTCGTTCTCGATGGCTATGACAGGAACGGTAAGGTACACATCAACTGGGGTTTCCAGCCCGAGGAGTATAATACCTACTTTGATTGGGAACTGCTCTCACCCAGAAGCAACTATGACTACGACCCCTATAAGTCAGGTTTCAACACCAACCAGGCTGCCATCATCGGCATCTGCCCCGATACCACCGGCATTGGTGGCGTTGTTGTTAAGAACGTGAACAAGGTGGCCGACATCATGCCCGCCAATGACCTGCGCCTCAGCATCGACGTTCAGTCGCTGAGCGGTGTTTGGAATGGCACCCTGAAGTATGGTATCGTTACCAAGAACACTGATGGCACTTACAGCCCCATCGTCACCAAGACGGCCAGCAACGTAGAGATCGAGGACGGCGGTATCGTTAACCTCGACCTGACCGGTGACTATGCAAATTACTACATGACTCAGTCACCTATGCTACCGAGACCAACTGGATGTGGTTCCTGGATGATCCCGTGCCCTTCACCATCGGTGACTGGGTAACTCCTCCCGATCCTCAGTTCATCCTGGGTGATGTGAACAATGATAACGAGGTGAATATCGCCGACGTTACCACCCTCGTTGACTACCTGTTGGACAACAGCATCGAAATCAATATGGAGGCTGCCAACATGAACGGTGATGACGAGGTGAACATTGCCGACGTAACGGCCATCATCGATTACCTCCTGACTCATGGTGAGTAATTCAATGATTCGTTACTGAAAACGACTTTAATAGCAAATGACCGTGTCGAGGGAGCTTAAGCGCCCTCGACACTTTTTTAACCCCTAAATGCCCCGAAAATGTGTAAAATTGAATCTGATTTGTGATTATTTCAGTAAAAATCATTATCTTTGCCCCAATCAACTAATAATTACTCACATTTTTATGTCATTATGTTAAGGAAAATCCGCATTACGCTGGCCGCCATCATGATGGTTTTGGTCACGCTGCTGTTTCTTGACGTGAGCGGTGTGCTGCACCACTATTTGGCGTGGACGGCGCGCATCCAGTTCTTGCCCGCGTTGTTGGCATTGAATGTTGTCGTCATCGTGGCGCTGGTGCTGCTCACACTCATTTTCGGACGCATCTACTGCTCGGTCATCTGCCCGTTAGGCATCTTCCAGGATATCATCTCGTGGATTCATGGCCGTAGCAAGAAAAACCGCTTCACCGCAAGTCCCGAGAAGCGCTGGCTGCGCTACGGCGTGCTGGCCGTGTTTGTCATCGCTTTCATCGCAGGCGTTCACTCGCTGGTGGCCTTGCTGGCACCCTACAGCAGCTATGGCCGCATGGTGACCAACCTGCTGCTGCCCGTCTATCAGTGGTGCAACAATCTGCTGGCTTCGATTGCCGCGAGAGTCGATAGCTACGCCTTCTATGGCGTTGACGTGTGGATGAAGAGTCTGCCCACCTTCCTCATTGCTCTGGCCACGTTCATCATCGTTGTGGTGCTGGCGTGGAAGGGTGGACGCACCTACTGCAACACCATCTGTCCCGTGGGAACCATTCTCGCCCAGCTGGCGCGGTTCTCATGGCTCAAGGTTTATTTTGACGCTGACAAGTGCAAGTCGTGCAGCCTGTGTACCAAGAATTGCAAGGCTTCGTGTATCGACTTCAAGACGCATAAAGTGGATTATACCCGCTGTGTGGCATGCGGCAACTGCCTGGAGAAATGTAACTTTGGCGCACTGCATTACGGCCACCCCAAGGCGGTCTCGCAGCCTGTAGCACCCGCTGACGGAAATCAGCCCGCACCCGATGGCAGCCGCCGTGCGTTCCTCGTGGGAACCGCTATCGTGGGTGCTGACGTCGCCCTGGCTCAGGCGGCCAAGAAGGTGGATGGCGGCCTTGCTGTCATTCAGGACAAGAAGCCTGCCAAGCGCTCGACGCCCATCACGCCCCCAGGCTCGGTCAGCGCCAATAATTTTGCCCAGCACTGCACCGCCTGCCAGTTGTGTGTCGCCAAGTGCCCCAATGGCGTGTTGCGTCCCTCCACCGACCCGATGCGCCTCATGCAGCCCGAATTGAGCTTTGAGCGCGGAGCCTGCCGTCCCGAGTGCGTCGAGTGCTCCACCGTGTGCCCCACGGGCGCCATCAAGCCCATCACCGTGGCCCAGAAGTCCTCGACGATGATTGGCCATGCCGTGTGGGTCAAGGCCAACTGCATCGTGCTCACCGACGGTGTGTCGTGCGGTAATTGTGCCCGCCACTGTCCCGCCGGCGCCATCATGATGGTGGCCAGCAACCCCGACGATGAGACCTCGCCCATGGTGCCTGCCGTCAACACGGCCATGTGCATTGGCTGCGGTACCTGCGAGTATGTTTGTCCGTCCAGGCCCTTCAGCGCCATCTATGTCGAGGGACACGAGGCCCACAGCGAGATTTAACCCCTAACCATCACCTCATCAAGATATTTCATTATGAACGAGAAACATCATAGCGACAATCAGCAGGGCGGAAAGAAATTGAGTCGCCGCTCCTTCCTCAAGGCGCTGGGATTGGGAACAGCAACAGCCGCCGCGCCTGCCATCGTGAGCTGTGCCAGCGGTGATGGCCCCAAGGCAAACGCCAAGGAACCGCCCGTGGGCAAGATGACCTATCGCGTGAACCCCAAGACCAAGGAGAAAGTCTCCATCCTGGGCTATGGCATGATGCGCCTGCCTGCCACCAACGGCAAACCCTTTGGCCGCGACAACGATGCCGAAATTGACCAGGAAATGGTCAACAAGCAGATCGACTATGCCATCGAGCACGGCGTCAACTACTTCGACACATCGCCCGCCTATAGCCGCGGCTTGAGCGAGCACGCCACAGGCATTGCCCTGAGCCGCCACAAACGCGACGAGTATTTCATCGCCACCAAGCTCTCCAACTTCGCCCCCGAGACGCAGACCCGCGCCGCCAGCATCGAGATGTTCCAGAACTCCCTCAAGGAGCTGCAGGTCGATTACATCGACTACCTGCTGCTGCACTCCATTGGCGGCGGCACTGGCGAGGAAGCCATGGAACTCTTCAGGAAACGCTATATCTATAACGGCATCCTCGACTACCTGCTGGAGCAACGCGAGAAGGGCGTTATCCGCAACCTGGGCTTCTCCTATCATGGCGAAATCGCCGTGTTTGACTACCTGCTGGAAAACCACGACAAGTACAAGTGGGATTTTGTCCAAATCGAGTTGAACTACCTGGACTGGAGGCATGCCAAGGACTTCAACGAGGAGAACACCAACGCCGAGTACCTCTATGCCGAGTTGAGTAAGCGCGGCATCCCTGCCGTCATCATGGAGCCCCTGTTGGGCGGCCGTCTGGCCTCGTTGCCCAAACCGCTTGCGCGCAAGATTCTGGAACGTGACCCCGAACGCTCACTGGCCTCATGGGCTTTCCGTTTTGCCGGCTCATTCCCCGGCGTGCTGACGGTGTTGAGCGGCATGACCTATATGGAGCACCTCAAGGATAACCTGTGCACCTACAGCCCGCTGGAAGAGCTGACCGACGAGGAAAAGGATTTCCTCTACGGCATCGCCGACGAGATCGTGGGTTACAATACCATCCCCTGCAACGACTGCAAGTACTGCATGCCATGCCCCTATGGCATCGACATTCCCGGCGTGCTCACCCACTACAACAAGTGCATTGCCGAGGGTAACCTCAGCCGTGACCGCAACGATCCCGATTACGCCCGGGCCCGCAAGGCCTTCCTCGTGGGCTATGACCGCACGGTGCCCCGCCTGCGCCAGGCCGACCACTGCGTCGGCTGCGGCAAGTGCGTCGAGCACTGCCCCCAGCGCATCCAGATTCCACGCGAGATGGAGCGCATCAACAACTACGTCGAGGCCCTCAAGCGCAATATCGACCGCGGCCTCGAAGCGTGATCGTTAGGCCTCACTGATGCCGTCCTGCTGGCGGTTTTCAAAACTGAGGATATAGTCGTCAAATCGTTGATTATCACCTAGTTTGACTTCAATTCGGTGCTTCTTGTTGTACACAGAGTGGACGTCGTTGTAGCCCATGCACACCATAATCACTGTTGTGGGAAGATGGCAGCAGCACAGGCTCATGAAACGTGCGTCGTTCTCATTGACTAACGGGTATTTCTCTAGCGTGCAGGTGATAATGCCGTTGTAGGCACTGTCGGCATAGGAGCGGATACCTATCCAGAACGACTGATCTGGCTGGTTCACGTCATAGGCCCGCTGGAAAAGCGCGCTGAATTTTTTGGGATGTTTTGTGAATTGGGTATAGTGCGATTCCACCAGTTGAGTGAATGTCTCAATCTGATGGCGGATTGTCGTTTTCAGCCCTTCATTCATGGCCTGGTTGTTGGCCAGCTGCAGGGCAAGCTGGGTGGTATCATTTTGCAGACGTTCGATGGTGTTTTCGTTGGCTGTGATCTGTCGTTTTCGTTGACTGGACTTGCGCGAGATGAGCAATAGCACTATACCCAGCAGGCTCGTGGCAAGCAAACTTAGCGTCAGCAGCAACTGCCATTTCGTTTTATATTTAAGTCTCTCATACCTCAGTACTTCATTATCATATTTTGCTTCCACATCCCTCAACAGCAGTTGCTGCCCGTTGAGCAGCAGCGAGTCGGCAAGATTATCGGCTTGCTGGTAGTGATACTGGTATTGATCCAGGTCGTGATGGCAACGGGCAACCTCGGCCATGCAATTGTAATATAGAACACGCAACCCATCATTCAACACAGCTTGATCCACTTGGCTCAAGAGCAGGCGGGCCGAGTCGGGCTTGTTGAGCTTCCCGAGTGTGAAGGCTGCAATCAGCACTGTATGCTCTCTCCTGTCATGAGGGAAATCTTTATCTTGCAGCAACGACAGTGCTATGCTTTTGGATTCTTCAATCTCTTGATGCGATGAACTATGCATCTTCAAGTCCGCGAGATAGACTTGATTGATTTGCGCGACTCCTTTTAGACCCAATGTTTTGGCAAGGCTGGCTGCACGCTCCAGGTAAACGAGGGCACTGTCTTTCTTTTCCAGCGCGCAGTAGCAGTTTCCTATTGACGATAAGCAATTGGTGATATAGAAACTGTCGGGCACTTGTTCAAAGTGCTTCAAGGCTTCTTTAAAATAATGGATATAAGGATAATCAGCCGTCAGATGGTCACGGTACAGAGAGCCTATCCGCATTTTGGCATAGCCCAGATTGAAGTGGTCGTCATCCTCAGCAACGCCCACCGCCTGCTTGTAAAGGGTCATAGCGTCTTCGGGTTTGTTAAGCACCTCCTCAACCGCACCTTTATAGATATAGGAACGCGTGAGCTTTTCTTGCTCTCCAGCAACGTGGCGCTTGTAGTAGTCCAGCGCCACGTTGATGGTGCTGTCGCTCGTGATGTCCGCATAGCAGCGGTACTGCGCCTGCGTTAGCAGCAGCGCATGATAGGCCCGGTCGCCGGCGCTCCCCAGGCCAGCGCCATCGATGGCGCTGAGCACTTGCAGGGCGCTGTCAGGATTGTTGCTTTGCAAGAGGCTGTCAGCTTCTGCTAGAATCTGGTCATTGCCAGCCATGTTGTTTCTATGGCATCCGCCAAGGACCCACATCATTGAGGTAAAACTCAAGATGACGTACATGAGAGTTTGTTTGCTTTTCATAGTTGGCAAAAGTAGTCTTTTTTTTCAAAAATTGTACCACATTTTGCCTTCAAAATGGCAGCATTACATCACCGTTACATTTTTGTTTTTTAAATGACCGATTATCAGTAGTTTATGTTGGAGAGCGTTACATTGAATTACTTGCCGACTCGAATCAATTATGATAAATTTGCAAGTGTATTTTAAATATAAAAGATTTATGAAAAGAGTAACTTTGTTTATTGTTGTATTGATGATGGCATTGCAACTTTTTGCCGATGGAAATGTCATGGCCATTTCTTTGAATCACAAGGGCGGCCCACGCTCGGGCAACCTGCCCACGTGTCCCGACGCTCCACTGGCTTATTATTGTTATAATGATAAGTCCCAGTGGATTCTGATCGACGGCCACGGAGTAGTCAACTACTATGACGTGGAAATCACATCGCCGGTGACCAACGCGGTCGAGATTTCCACCCAGGTTGACGGCAGCTACGACACCTTCGACATCTCGTCACTGGCGCCTGGCCTCCACGTCATCACCATCGAATCCCCCTCGGGAAACATCTACGAGGGCACATTCTGAAAAACAACGTTTTTCTCCATTTCATCGATATATTTTGAAAACAACAAATACAACAAATACAACTTTTTTACTAACCTTTAAAATAAAACTGGATATGAAAAGATTTACATCTTTTTTGAGTGCATTATTGCTGTTTTCAGCGTTTGCTCTGGTCCCTGACCGTGCTGCTGGGGCAGTACCGATGTACGGGGACGTTAACTTTAATGAAGTCGTTGACATCGACGACGTGATTGCTCTTGCGGACCACCTTTCCACGGGCACGACCACCATTGCTG
>CACYAW010000059.1:15583-16778 GCA_902772455.1 uncultured Bacteroidales bacterium | reverse complement strand
AAAGCTTTTTGAGGGCATTGATTTGCGTGATCACATGACATCAACATCCCCGGAGCGATTTGCCGATCTGCTATTGTCCTAAAGAATTAGCCGCTTGATTCCATTGCTTGTGTGCGCTGCTGCCTTATGGTGTTGGCGCACACTTTTTTATCGTCTGGAGTGCTTATTAGGCACTCTAGTTGATGTTCTGCCAAATAGTATGCTCGCTATAAAAAAGCAGTGAGAGGCTTCCTTTGAGGAAACCTCTCTATTGAAGCACGGAGTATTATGACCGTTCTAGCTTCGGGTGGTCAGAGACCGATACAAAATTATATCTTTTTATTGAGTTGGCAAAACTAGAGTGCTTAATAAGCACTTGTTGATGTAATGACTATATAAGAAGAAAGTGAGAGGCTTCCTATAGAGGTTACCTCTCAAGTGACACACGGAGTCAATATACCGTTCTCGTGTCGGGTGGTCAGAGACCTTATTATATCCTATAAATCAAGGCAGGATAGACACCTACCTTGCAAACGGTATTATCCGTGGAAACCCGTTTTCCGAACTTAATCGGTCTTTGTCCGATGGTATCTTGGCAGAGCCAAACGTGCCCAAAGGAGATTGCAAAGGTATAACTTTTTTCCGAATTGATTGCAATTGGTATGTTAATTGTTATTATCTTTGCAAAGAGGATTCCATAGCTAATGACTACCGATTCCTCGATTGCGGGGGCTGACATTACTGCCAGCCGTCCGTTTTTTATAGAACAATGAAAGCAGGGATCGCCCAGAAAGCGACCCCTGCAAGAATCCAAGTCTAATGACCAAACCAGACCTAGATCAACACTTGAGTTACACCCGGATTCTCCGGGGCATTGCAAAGGTACGAAAAGCCACAGAAAGACCCGCAAAAAACGAGCGGAAAAATTGAGATTTCCAAAGGAGTTGTGCAAATGTTGTGCAACACCATATAAAAGAAAAAGCCAACCAATTGATTTACAACTGACTGACTTTTGGAAGCGTGATCCTGTTGGGATTCGAACCCAAGACCCACAGCTTAGAAGGCTGTTGCTCTATCCAGCTGAGCTACAGGACCATACCCATGATTTTGCCCTTCACTTTCGGGCAAAAAAATGCGGAGAGAAAGGGATTCGAACCCCTGGAGGTAGTTAGCCTCAACGGTTTTCAAGACCGCCGCAATCGACCACTCTGCCATC
>CACYAW010000059.1:0-15571 GCA_902772455.1 uncultured Bacteroidales bacterium | reverse complement strand
AATGCGGAGAGAAAGGGATTCGAACCCCTGGAGGTAGTTAGCCTCAACGGTTTTCAAGACCGCCGCAATCGACCACTCTGCCATCTCTCCGAAAGTGAGTTTCCCAACGGGAACTCACTCATTTGGGGTGCAAAGGTACTGCCAATATTCGTTTTATGCAAATTTTTCGGCGGATTTTTGATAAAGAAGCATGATGTAGTCCTGTGAACCGGGGGTCACAGGATAAAGTGCGGATGCCCGGTGCCCCAATATCCACAGGATGTTGCCGTCAGCTTCCAGCAGCCATGTGTCGCGTTTGTCGCAATGGTCAAGTTTGAGGTCGGCGAACAGGTCGCTCACGAGTTTACTGCCATTCATGCCGAAGGGCTTGATGCGGTCTCCCTGTTGCCAATGTCGTAGTACAACATGTTGGCAATCAAGCAATTTTGAATTGAACGCAACTTTGTGCTTTCCGTCACACATCAATGGTGAGAAAGGTGCATTGTTGTGTGAAATGGTCACATGAACGGGACTCTGGATATCACTATGCAGGTCAACGGGGATCTCAATGGGCAAGTCTTCCCGTACGGGTTCGATGTCAAGTGACTGCCGGTTCACATGCATGACGAAGCGGTTGGCCATGAACTGGCGTCCGCTATGCCCTTGATGAGCTGCCACAACGGCTTGTTCGCATTGTTCGCGGTTGAAACCCAGATGACGGATGCGGTGATAGAGCAGGGTAGAGGCCTCAGGATGGGAACACAACGATGCGATGTCGATATGTCGGTCGTCGGGCAGGACTTCGTTGACGAGGCCTTTGAGCAGGTCAAGGTCATCCCTGAGGTGGCTCATTGTGCTTAGGATGCGTTCGTTGGCTTGTGGGAACTGCTGGCCAATTACCGGCAGGACGAGGTTGCGCAATTGGTTGCGACGGTATTCGTTCTCGGCATTGGTGCTGTCGGTCACATAGTCCTGGCCTATTGCCGACAGGTAGTTCAGGATGTCCTGACGTCTCACGTCCAAGAGGGGCCGCCAGATGTTACCGCTCAGTCGTTGCATTCCAGCCAGGCCTTTGATGCCTGTGCCGCGTAACAGGTTCAGGAAAAACGTCTCTATCTGGTCGTCGGCATGATGGGCTACAGCGATGCACACACACTGCTGCCGTTCAAGTTCCTGCTCGAACCAGTCGTAACGCAGTTCACGGCACGCCATCTCGACCGAGCCGCCATGCTCTCGCTGCCATGCCGACACGTCAAAGTCCTTGACGATAAGCGGCACGTTGAGCCGTTCACACAACTGACGTACAAAACGCTCGTCGCGCATCGATTCTTCGCCGCGCAGGTGAAAGTTGCAATGGGCGGCACGGCAATCATAGCCTGCCTCCAGCAGCACACGCAACAATGCCACCGAGTCGGCTCCGCCGCTCAGCGCCACCAGCACAGGATGGCCTATCATCTGCCGTCCTTCTTTGGTTGTGTATATGCAATGTGCTAATTCTTGCAGATTCACTATTGCAAAGGTAGCGATTTTTCAAAACTAAATAGTAACTTTGCACCGAATTTCTCATGGAGCAGGTCAAGAAGAATAGCGATTTTTGGTATCACGTGGCGGCATTCGCCATGATTCTAGTGTGGGGCATCTCGTTCCTCAACACCCGTGTGTTGCTGGATGCCGGCCTGACACCGACCGAGATTTTTGTGGCCCGTTTCACCATTGCCTACCTGTCGTTGCTGGTCATTTGCCGCTTCAAGGTGCGCTATACCGGTTGGAGGGACGAGCTGCTGTTTGTGGTGTGTGGTGTTGCAGGCGGTTCGGCCTACTTCATTGCCGAAAACACCGCATTGGAACTCACCCTCATCAGCGATGTGGCCGTGCTGGTGAGCACAGCGCCCTTGACGACAGCCCTGATGGGTGCCATCTTCTATCGTGACGAGCGCATCACGTGGCTGTCTTGTGTGGGCATGATCATTGCCTTTATAGGCTCGGTGATGCTGGCGTTGAAGAACGGTTTTGTTTGGGGCGACAGCATCTCGGGTGACCTCTTGGCGTTGCTGGCTGCCTTTGTGTGGGCGTTCTATTCCATGGCCCTCAAGAAATTGAATCGCACCTATACCACGCTGTTCATCACGCGCAAGCTGTTTTTCTATGGCATCTTGTCGGCGTTGCCGCTACTGCTGATGGAAGAGTCCCGGATTGACTGGCAGGCCGTTAAGCAGCCTGAGGTGTGGGGCAACTTGCTCTATCTGGGATTGATATGCTCGATGGCGGCCTATTTCATTTGGGGCATCACTGTCAAGCGCATCGGGGCTGTGCGTGCCAGCAATTACTTCTACCTGAGTCCTATCATCTCGATGATTGCCGCCGCCATCTGGTTTGGCGAGCGCACTAACGCGATTGCCTATATCGGCTGCGCGCTGATTCTTGCCGGCGTTATCATGGCCGAGAAATTCAAACGTAAGCCCGAGCCTGAGTCCGAGTCTAATCAATAACGGTTTTCATCCACCGCTTGGTGGAGAGCCACAACAGATAGACTGTGCCGCGGAAGCACAGCTCAATTGCCATAGCCATCCACACACCATACAGCCCCATGCTCTTGACCATGATGGCCGATAATCCCAATCTCACAATCCACATGCTCACCAGGTTGATGCCGCACGGCACCAGGGTATAGCCCGCACCCACAAACACGCCGTAGCTGATGATTGAGGCTGCGAACAACGGCTCGGCCCACGACTCGACACGCAGGCAGCGAGCACCCAGTTCCACAATTTCGGGGACAGGCGACATGAATCCCATCAGTTCGGCTGCAAACACATACATCAATACCGCCATAATGCCCATGATGACCATGCCTGACAGGACGGTAATCCATGCGAAACTGCGTGTTAGCCGTTTGCGCCCGGCACCCAAGCTTTGCCCGATCAGTGTGGTCGCTGCATCGGCAATGCCATAACCGGACATGTAACACAGGCTCTCGGCCGTGATGCCGAATGCGTTGGCGGCAATAGCTATGCTGCCCAAAGGAGCGACAATGCCCGTGATAACGATTAATGCGCTGCACATCATGATGTGTTGCAATCCCATGGGTGTGGAAATGGTGACAGATTTCTTGAAGGTGGTCCAAGTGGGCTTGAATGAGCCCTTGTCGATAGTCAGGCGCAAGTCAGATGAGCGGAACACGAGGTAATAAACCATCAACAGGGCCACTACAAGACCTGCACTGGCCGTTCCCAATGCGGCACCCAGCACGCCCAGTCCAGCACCTGGCAACGTAACCGTGTGTCCAAGCACGGTCGCCTCACGGGTGGGGAAAATCAGGAAGAAATTGAAAACCACATCAAGTACACACATCAGGATATTGAGTGCACTGGGAATGCGCATGTTGCCGCTGCTGCGCAACATGGAACTCGCCACGATGTCCAGCATGAAGAACGGCACGAATAGCATAAAGGTGCCAAAATAGATGGTAGCATTAGGACAGATTTGCGGCGCCGCGCCCAGCCAAATGGGAAGGGGCTTGCAGATGACCAGGCCAAAACCGGCCAGCAGCAAGCTGAACAGCAGGCACACCACAATGGCTTGACGCACAACCTGCCGGGCATCTTTGTTGCGTTTTGCTCCCAGCAGATGGGCTACCTGCACTGCATAGCCAGCAGCAAATGCACTTAACACGCCTTCAAATAACCAGGATGTGGAGCCCATGAGTCCTACCGATGCCGAATCATTAGCTCCCAGGCGTCCCACCATGGCGGCATCTATCAACTGCATCACCATGGCCGATGCGTTGGCCAAAATGGCTGGCAGGCTCAGCTGGAATGTAAGCAACAGCTGTTGCCTGAAGGACATCGGTTGTCCCTCACGGATGAGCCGCAACAATATGTCCTTGCCCGGTTGTGACGCCATCGATAGTGTCAGTAAAGATCCTTAATATAATAATGAGTGCAAAATTACATAAAAAAGATGTCCTGCCTGTTTCATGGCGGGACATCTTTTTGAAATCTTGGTAACCGTTTTGAGATTACTTGCGTTGGATGGTCACAGCACGGTCGAGTGATGCGCACTTGGGACCATAGTCGGTCAGCTCGCCATTGTTGATTTCGGTCTCAAGACGGCCCTCGGCAATACCATTCTTCACGAGTTCATTCTTCACAGAGGCTACACGGCCCTTGCGCAGACGAACGTTGATTTTGTCATTGCCAGTGTAGTTGTCGGCCCAACCGGTGAGCAGATAGTTGCGGTTCTCATTCTTCATTACCTCGGCTACTGCATCGACTACGTTACGCTGTACACCCAGCACATCGGTGCGGTTGATGGGGAAGTAGATAGTAGCCAGTGGCATCTCGCCAGGCAAAGCCTGGGGCTTAGCGAGAAGATCTGCTTTGGGCTTCTTCTCAAGGCAATCGCGCAACTGATTCTCGAGGTCGGCAATACGACGGTTGGCGTCAGCCAAGTCAGCAGCCAGCTGGTCACCCTCGGCATCGGTGTACTTCCATTCGGGGCAAACAGCGGTAACGGGAGCGTTCCACTCACTCTTGCCAATCTTGTAGCACATACCGATCATCACACTGGGATACTCGTTCCAGGTGCGATAACCCATACCGGCACCATCGGCATGCTCCTGCAGGAAGTCGAAACGCAGGTCGAGCAGCAAGTCAAACTTCTTGGTGATAGCAAAGCTGTTGAGCAAGCCAGTGTGGATACTGTAGTTACGGCAGTGGTCGGGGTCATCGTTAGCACCATACTCCCAAGGACCATCAGATACGGGGCGTTTGCCAGAGCGGGTATATACCCAGTTTGCGTCAGCACCCACGTAGTAAATAGCATTGTAGAAACGGTAGGGCTTATAGGCGCACAACCAGTTCGTTACGTTGAACAGGACATCGCCAGTGAAACCAACATCGTTGAATTGGGTGGGAGCGTATTTCCCATCCTTGTACATCTCGGGCCAGTTGCGGTAACCCAGGGCTGCATAGTTGCCGGTCCAGGTAGCACCCTTGAGTTGTTCAAAGTCACCACCAAAACGCAAACCCAGCAGCGGAGAGAACCACTTACCGATGTGGATGTTAACCTTTGCGCCAAGTTGCTTGCCAAGAGGTCTGTTTGCATCATAGGGAGACATGAAAAGACCCAAACCACCTTCAGCATCGATGAACCAGTTGTCGCGCATACGGTTCAATAAATAGCCCTGCGAGGGATCCTCCACGTAGGTCACCTCTTGAGCTCCAGCAAAATTGGGCATCAAATAAGCAGCACAAAGAAGTGCAAATAATGCAATCTTTTTCATAATATATTTCGTTTTTCTTTTGATGTTATAGTTTTATCATTCAAATCTTTAACTGTACAACTATAGGTTTTCCCTACAATTTATACTGGTTTTAATCGTGCAAAATTACTTATTTCTTTGAAATGTAAAAAACTATTTAGTGAAAAAAACTTGCAAAATAACAAAAACAACTCATTTCAACGTGTTGATGATGTGTTTTGCCACATTTTCGGGGGTGAATCCGAATTT
Source organism: uncultured Bacteroidales bacterium (assembly GCA_902772455.1). Taxonomy (GTDB): domain Bacteria; phylum Bacteroidota; class Bacteroidia; order Bacteroidales; family Muribaculaceae; genus Sodaliphilus. Next base: position 10,080 of record CACYAW010000059.1, on the reverse strand, counting down.
TTCGTCAAGCACCTTATATGGAGCAGAGGCTCCAAAATGGTCCAGGCCATAGATTGTTCCAGTGGGTACCACACGGCGCAATGTGCTGGGCAAGCCTGAGGTCAAGCCAAATGCAGGCACATCTGTTGGGATGACTGTGTTGCGGTAGCTGGCATCCTGATTCATGAATAACCCGATGGAAGGAACCGAAACCACTTGAGCTTTTATGCCCTGTTGCTCAACGATGGAGGCGGCGGCAATCAGAGTGGAAACCTCCGAGCCGTTGCCCACGAGGGTGATGTCGGGCTTGTTTTGTGCGACAACCACATATCCTCCAAGCTCGGCACCCAACGCATCGGCATATCGGTTACCTGTGGCGCTGGGCAGGTCGTCAATGTTCTGACGCGAGAGGATCAAGGCAGTGGGTGTCAGGTTGTTCTCCATGGCCATCTTCCAAGCCACCGAGGTCTCGGCAGCATCGGCTGGGCGCAGTACGAGCATGCTGTTGCGGCCGTGGTGATTCTGCAATTCTTCCATCAGACGGATTTGTGCCTCTTGCTCGACTGGTTCATGGGTGGGACCGTCCTCACCAACGCGGAAGGCATCGTGGGTCCAGATGAACTTCACGGGCAGTTCCATGAGGGCCGAAAGACGGGCGGCGGGCTTGATGTAGTCACTGAAGACGAAGAATGTTCCACAGGCAGCGATCAAACCGCCATGCAGGGCAATACCGTTGATGATGGCTGCCATTGCAAGCTCTGAAACACCGGCTTGCAGGAATGCGCCTTTGAAGTCGTGTCTCGTGAATGCACCGCGCACCTTGAGGAACCCGTCTGTTTTATCACTATTAGCCAGGTCGGCCGAGGACACAATCATGTTCTCCACCTGTCCGGCGAGGGCGGCAAGCACGTTGGCCGATGCGGCACGTGTGGCAATGCCGGGTTTGTGCTCAATGGCTGCGTAATCCACTTGCGGGGCTTTGCCATCGATGAAGTCTTGCAGGCGTTGCATCGCTTGAGGATTCTGTTTTGCCCATTCGTCTATTTCGTGTTTGCGTTGAGCAACGATTTCGCGTTGCTCTTGAGCACGTTGTGCATACAGTTCGGCCACTTCGGGGAACACAACCCATGGATTGTCGGGATTGCCGCCCAGGTGCTCGATGGTTTTGGCATAGTCGGCGCCCGACTTGCTCAGCGGGTTGCCGTGGGTGCTGCATTTGCCCTCAAAGTTCTCGCCTTCAGCGGTTACGGCGCCACGCCCCATGATGGTGCGGCCGATGATGATGGTGGGACGCTCACCCTCGGCCAGTGCATCGTCAAGAGCCTTGGCCAGTGCAATGGGGTCGGTACCGTCACACTCGATGACGTTCCAGTTCCAAGCGCGGTACTTCATGGCAGTATCTTCGTTGCTGACGGCATCGCAGTTGGTCGAAAGCTGTACCGAATTGCTGTCGTAGAACATGATCAGATTGCTCAAGCCAAGGTATCCGGCTATGCGGGCTGCCTCCTGTGAGATGCCCTCCTGAATGCCTCCATCGCTGATGAATGCATAGGTTTTGTGGGCAAATACCTCACTATAATGTGTGGCGATGAAACGCTCGGCAATAGCACATCCCACAGCCATCACATGGCCCTGGCCCAATGGGCCGCTGGTGTTCTCCACACCATGCTCCACGTCCAGTTCGGGATGGCCGGGAGTGATGCTGCCCCAGCTGCGGAAGGCTTTCAGGTCATCGATCGTATAGTGGCCTGCAAGATGAAGGACACTGTACAGCATGGGGGACATGTGGCCGGGATCCAGGAAGAAACGGTCACGGGCAAACCATGAGGGATTGTCAGGGTCTGCCACAAGATACTTGGAAAACAGGACGTTAACAAAATCGGCACCGCCCATGGCGCCACCTGGATGTCCTGACTTGGCCTGTTCAACCATCGAGGCTGCTAAAATGCGGATGTTATCAGCCGCGCGTGTCATCAACTTGGAGTCAATCATAATCTTGAGTATTTTGAAATTCTAATCTACAAATATACTGCTTTTATTTGACATGTGAGGGCACTAAATCACACATTTTTTATCAACATAAAAATAATGTGGTCGCACCATCGGGGTGCAACCACATTAATTTCGTTGATAATCAGCAGATAACGATTATTCCTCTGCTTTCTTGGAAGGCTTGCTGCCAATGAGTGCATAGAACAGGATATAGGCTGCGCAAGCAACGGGAATCCAATAGCTGGACAAGATGCTCACTTTGTCGGCAACAACGGCTTGCAAGGCGACCATCACGGCACAGCCAAATACCATTGTCATGAAGATGCCGCTGGCTGCAGCGGTGTATTTGCCCAGACCTTCAACAGCCATGTTGAAGATACCGCCCCACATGACTGAAGTGCAAAGGCCCACAAGGATAAAGGCGAACACGCCGACAGGAACGGGTGTCCAGATCACGTTAAGGTTACCCCAGTCGATGCCAGGTACGCTCACCTTGACGTCGGTGGGTGCGAACATGCCAAACAGCAACAGCAGGATTGCAATAGCGGCAACAACCGATACCATGGCACGGCTGCTCACCTTGCCACCGATGGCACCGCCAATCGAACGGCCAATGAACATCATCAGCCAGTAAACCGAAGCGATGAGTGCGGCAACACCTGCGGTGACGCCGATTTCGGGTGTTTGCAGGTACGAAATCATATAAGTGGGTGTGCCCACTTCGACGCTCATGTAAAGGAAGATGGCCAAAGCGCCCAGAGCAAAATGACGGAATTTGAGCGCTCCGGGAATGAGGCTCATCTCCATCGGGGCCTGTTCGGGCTCTTCAATCTTGGTGAACAGCAGTACGACGAAGGCCACCAGGAAGATGCCTAATGCGATAAACATGGCGGGTGTGGCGTCAGCAATTACGGTGTCCTTGGTGACCTCACCGATGAGCGCACCCATCAGGATGTACACGGCCACAGCGGCAGCTGAATTGAACGCACCACCGATTTGGATAAGCTGGTTGCCGGTCTTGCCGCCGCCACCCAACACGTTGAGAAGGGGGTTGACAACAGTATTGAGCATGCACATGCACATACCGCTGATGAAGGCGCCAAGCAGATAAATCCAGTAAGCGCCGCTACCGCCAACCTGACCGCTCACATACTCGAAAATCAGGCCAATGATACCCACGATAAGCGCTGCGAGCGCGGTTTTCTTGTAACCCATCTTAGTGATGAGCATGCCACTGGGAATACCCATCAGCAGGTAAGCGATAAAGTTGGCATAGTTGCCGATTTGTCCAGCGGTTTCCGAAGCGCCGAACTGATTCTTGACGATGGTTGCCATGGGTGAGCACAGGTTGGTCACGAAAGCAATCATTGCGAAGAGCGCGATCATCATAATAATCGCTGCCCATTGTTTGGATTTTTGAGCCATTTCTACAATCTTTTTATTGCGTTAATAATTGAATTCTCTTTTCAAAAAAGTGGTCAAAATTACACATTTATAGCTAAACGAACAACAAATCGACGAAAAATGTCGATTTGTTGTGATGTTGGCATTGATTTTTTGACCGAAATCAATACTTCCGCGGGCCGAATATGGCCGTGCCGATACGCACCAGGGTAGCTCCGTACTTGACAGCGACCTGCCAGTCATCGCTCATGCCCATGCTCAACTGGTTGAAATCCTCGCTCTCGTCAAAACAGCCATCCTTCAGGGTGAGATAGGTGCGGCGAACGAGATCAAACTCACTGGCCACCTGCTCCATATCGTCGGTGAGCGAAGCCATAGCCATCACGCCGCACACACGCACGTGGGGGTAGCAGGTCAACAGACCGTCATCAGCAGCCTGGAGCACTTCATCAACACTGAAACCGCTCTTGGTCTCTTCCTGAGCCACATGCAGTTGCAGCAGCACCTCAACGGTGCGGTCGATGCGTGCTGCCTCTTTTTCGATGAGTTGAAGCAGTTCAACACTGTCAACACTTTCGATAACAGTCACATGCGGCATGATGGCGCGCACCTTGTTCTTCTGCAGGTGACCGATGAAGTGCCAGCGGATGTCGGCAGGCAGTTGAGGAGCTTTGGCGACAAGTTCCTGGGCACGGTTTTCACCAAAAAGGCGTTGTCCTGCCTCGTAAGCTTCGGCCAACTCTTCCACTGGGTGGAATTTGGAGACGGCGACAAGCTGCACACCACTTGGAAGTTGTGATGTGAGTGAGTCGATATTTTCTTTGATGCTTGACATGGTGGATATTGTGGAATTATGATTTGCTCTGTGCCTTCTGACGGGCCTCACGATCGGCGCGGGTCTCATCAAGGTCGGCAGGGAATACGTCCATGAGGGGAGTCTCGGTAATCGAGGCAATTTCAAAATCGGCCATTGTGTCGTGCATGCCTTCCATGAACGTGGCTAACGCCCCCTTGAAGTCGCTGGCCTGCACGAGCATGAAGCAGGCGGTGCGTTTCTCGACAGCAGTTTTTTCGTCAATGGTGATGAAATTGGTCTTCACCTTGTACCAGCGGTCGCCGGCCTCATTATAAAAGATGTCGCTTAACTTGACACGTTTCACGGTGTCAACACTAAACTCTCCTGAAATGTAGGGCTGCATCTTGTCGGTGATGCGGGACTCGGCCTCGGTAAACGACAGGGCATCTACCAGATAAGGCTCAGAAACGGTCTTTAATACTCCGTTTTCCATCATGCGGTCATATTTAACCTTACATTCAAACCATTGTGACATATCGATATGTGTTATTGTTTTTAAAGTGATTATTTAAGTATGTTTAATAATGTAACGCCAGTTCTTGGTCAGCTGGCACTCTAATGTTATCAGGCTCAATCAACAAGAATGATTGGCTATTTCGGCGATGAAATTCCTTACAATAAAGACCTTCTTGAAATCATGGCCTCCATGGCTTGATTGATGAGTTGCCTGCGATAAGAATAATACTCCTCGACAAAGCGCTCAATCACGATTTCAACGGGTTCGATTTCGCGGCCTTTAAGCAAGCTGGCGATTTGGCCGATTTCCAGTTCGCCGTTTTCCACATCACCGTCAAAAATGCCGGTTTTGGTTTTGCCGATGCCGATGATCTCAAGCAGTTCATCTTCGCTGGCGCCTCGGTTCTCGGCCTCTTGAACGGCACTCTGGAAATTGTTTTTCGCCAATCGTGTGGGCGATAATTTCCTGAAATGCAGCAGCGTGTCTCCTTCGTTCAGGTTGAGGCAATGGCGCTTGAAATTCTCATGGGCTGAACTCTCTTGAGTGAGGGCAAACAGGGTGCCGATCTGCACACCGTCGGCTCCCATGGCTTCAACAGCCAGCATGGCATCACCCGTGGCGATTCCACCTGCGGCAATGAGGGGCAGGTCGGTAACACGTCGCACTGCAGGAACCAGACACATAGTGGTGGTTTCTTCCTTGCCGTTGTGTCCTCCGGCCTCAAAGCCTTCGGCGACTATGGCATCCACTCCTGCGGCTTCGCATTTGACAGCGAATGCCGACGATGATACCACGTGGGCCACTTTAATTTTATGCTCATGCAGCCAGCCTGTCCATTTTTTTGGGCTGCCGGCCGACGTGAAGACGATAGGGACCTTTTGCTCAGCTATAACTTCCATCAACTCGGCAGCTTGGGGGCGCATCAAGGGCACATTCACACCAAAGTTGTAAGGGGTCTTTTCGCGGCACTTGATAATGTGCTCACGCAATACCTCGGGAGTCATCGATCCTGCACCAATCAGTCCTAGACCGCCCGCATTGCTCACTGCTGCAGCGAGTTCCCAACCGCTGCACCACACCATACCGCCTGAGATGATCGGATAGTCTATCTCAAACAATTCGGTGATTCGGGATTGCATTGCCATATTTGTTCCTCCTCTTGATTAAATGATGCCGAAAGCCACGTCCATCATTTTGGTGAAGTTGTTCTGACGTTCCTCAGCAGTGGTCTCTTCGCCGGTCACCAGCGAGTCGCTGATTGTGCACATGCACAGGGCGCGGGCGCCGCTGCGGGCAGCGTTCATGTATAATGCGGGAGCTTCCATCTCAATGGCGAGGACGCCCATCTTTTGCCACTGGTCGGTGTCAGGACTGTCATCGTAGAAGGTGTCTGATGAATATACGTTACCCACCATGTAGCGGAAACCCAGTTCCTCGGCTTTCTCTACGGCAGCACGCAGCAGGCCAAAGTCGGCAATCGGGGCGTAGATGCCTGGCAGGTGGAACTGCATGGCATAGGCGCTGTTGGTGCAGGCTCCCTGGGCCATGACCAGGTCACCGATGTGCAGGTCGGGGTGCATCGAACCGGCCGAGCCCACGCGAATGATGGTCTTCACATCATAGAAGTTGAACAACTCATAGGAGTAGATGCCAATCGAGGGAATGCCCATACCGTGACCCTGAACCGACACGCGCTGGCCCTTATAGAGACCCGTGTAGCCCAGCATGCCGCGCACTTGGTTATAGAGAACGGGATTCTCTAGGTAGTGTTCTGCCATGAACTTGGCGCGCAAGGGGTCGCCTGCCATGATCACTGTGGGTGCAATCTCGCCGTACTTGGCGCCGATGTGCGGAGTAGGTGTTTTGTCTGACATAATCAATATTCTATTAGATTTGTTGTAATGCGATTAACTGCAAAGGTAATCAGTTTTTCTTGAATTTTCTCTTTTAGATTCAATTATTTTCTTGCAATAATGAAAATTTGGTTTGGACTCGGCATGAGAGTGCTGTTTTTCAAATGAAGTGTCATTGAATCGGGTGAACTTGTTATTCTCATAAAGAACCCAGATAGGCATGGGCGTATTGAGCTTGTCATTCACTAAATCTTCGGAGAATTGCTTGCATACTTCAAGAATTCTTACGAAATTTGTGTACAAGTTGTGCATATGTTGATTTGAATTTAATCTTTTGATAGTCGCTTAATTGCTGTAAATCAGCAATGTGCGCAACTCTTTGAACATGGTTTTTATTGACTTTCTAATCCCGCAAACGGTTTTTATCTAAATATTGCCTGAATATGAAGTTTGTTCTTAATTGCACAGATGACTGGGCGACGATGCCCAAGAAGAAGATTATTGCAAAGACTGCTATTTGGTTCATCCTCTTGACTGTCGCGGGCATTGTCGCCATATTAATTTGCCAAATGACTTACATGAGCCAAGGCATTGACCCCACCCAACTCACAAAGTTTGGAGGAGATGTCTCTACACGAATGGATAAACCCTTAGGGCAAACCGTCCTTTTGTTGTTAGTGATTGCACCCATCGCCGAGGAAATCATATTTCGACTGGGAGTGTCGCTCAAACGGCATGCCGTGGCACTATGGTCAGGACTGCTACCTGTTACCATAGCAACCTATTTTTATGATGCCTACAGCGATTGGATGGTCATGGCAGCCACAATCATCACAGGGGGTATTCTGTACTGGCTGGTGATGCACTTCACGACCGATGAACAGTGGAACCGATGGCGGGAAAAGTACCTGCGGGCTGTGATGTGGGCATCGGCCATCGGGTTTGGCTTGATTCACCTCAAAGCCTTCTCGGTGATTACATGGATGCTGTTGCCCTACTGCCTGGTGACCATCATGCGTCCTGGCTTGGTGGGATGTGCCCTCACCTATGCCCGAGTGAATCTGGGTTTCTGGTGGGGAGTGCTATTCCATGCCGCTAACAATGTGCCTGGTGTGCTGGTGCTGATGGCCATGAGTGGCCAGTAAATGCTAAAAAAACATAAATTATTCCGTTATCGGGTTACGATTGCGTATATTTGCACAATAATAGCATTTATATATAGTGTATGAATTGGTTCATTATTTGTTTGATGGTTTTGTTTGTGGTGCTGGGTGGCGTTATCTTGTCCGGTAAAGGCGATTGCCTGATTGCAGGGTATAATATGGCGGGCAAGGAGGAACGTGAAAAAGTTAACATCAAGCGGCTCAGGCTGTTGATTGCCGTCTTGCTGTTCTTGTGTGCGGCGCTGATGCCACTGATGACGTTTTTTCTGATGGGTGGACTTGCCTTTGCTGTCATCATTCTGATCGCATCTTTTGTCGTTGTTTATCTGGCGAACACTTGGGCAATGAAAAAGTGAAAAAGTAATTTTTTATTTGATTTAACTTTAAAAATATTTGCCGTTTTAATATTTTTATTGTAATTTTGCACCTTCTTAGGTAAGAAAGTGCTGTTTCTTAAGTTTAATACTCTCACTCTCCCACAAACAATGTCTCTTAACCGCACGGTATTCATCAAGTGTGCTTGATGTGTACTGGGCTAAAAACTGATATTATATTAACCAAATTATAAACAACACATTTACAAGACATGATGAAGAAGAAAAACGCTCTTTTGCTTGCGCTATTGATGGCGATGGCAGTTTTTGTGCCCGCTAGGGCCACCAGCCAGTTAACCGTCTTTGATGATGGTGACGAGTTTAGTAACATCAGCCCAATTAACCTGGTTTATATGGATGAGGTGGGAACTCGATGCCAAGTGATTTTCCCGGCCGAAGATTTAGCCGTGATGAATGCAGAGCCCATCAATTCGATGACCTTTTATCTTGCTGATGAGGGAATCACCTTCAATGGCGGCAGGGTGCGTGTTTCAATAGCTGAGACAAACCAGACAGCGTTTATCAACGGCTATATCAACGAAGGACTCGTCCAGGTGGCTAATATCTCGTTCACTGCAGGCGTTAAGCAGTTGGTTATCACCTTTGATGAGCCCTTCCTCTATCATGGCGGCAATCTCTTGCTGGACACTTATGTCGAGGAGGCTGCAATCGATTGCTACAGCCTGTTTGAAGGCGTCCGTCCTTCGGCCTACACCACATATACTCGGGGAGAAGTATCTAAGTTTATCCCCAAAACGACCTTTGACTATGGTACTAATGCCGAATATGCAGCCAAGGTACTGCCTCCTCAAGTGACCTTCAAGACTATTCGTGCCGAGCGTGAAGACGTGCAGACCGTGATGCTTAAGAATGTGGGCAGGAGCCCGTTCACGCCTGCTTTTGAGGCTACGGCTCCCTTTGGTGTGATAGCTCCGAATATTACGCTTACAGCTGGCCAAGAAGTCGAGGTTCCTGTGACGTTCCATCCCATGGCCAAAGGTGATTACACGGGTACGCTATCTATCGATTGTGGTCCGGCTGGCGTGCTGACGGTCTCGCTCAATGGCTCGGCTCTTGTGGCGGCGACAGATCTGGTCGTCTGTGATACGACTGATTACGCAAGCTATGTTCCCCTTTACTGCCTCGACATTGATATTGTGAATACCGAGAGTCAGGTGATTTATCCTGAAGAGGCACTCACCAGGATGATGGGAACCGAGATTCATTCTTTGAAATTCCACACCAAAAAAGAGGTGCAGATGGATGGTGGCACGATACAGCTCTCGTTCAAAATCGTTAAAAATACGGCCTTTGCGACGGAACAACTGGAACCCAACGTGATTGCTGTGGCTACAGTGTCGCCTGAATATGGCAGCATGGATCTCACATTTGATTTAGACGAACCCTTTGAATATAATGGTGGTAACCTGCTGGTGGATTGCAAGGTGATTGAGCCTGGAATCACTAATTACAGGCAAACCTTCTTCTATGGCAACCCGGCTGAATACAATTGTGGCATTTGCAAATCGCTGTGGTATGGTAATACTTTTGAATATAACTTTGTGCCGTTCTTGCCGATGGCTACTTTCTCCTATGTTAAGGGCAGCCATGAGCCTGATGTCATGCGTGGTGACGTGAACCGTGATAACGCTGTTAACATTGCCGACGTGACGGCCCTCATCGACATCCTGCTGGCTGGCGGTACGGTACCTGAAGAGGCAGACTGTAACATGGATGAGGATGTTAACATTGCCGATGTGACGGCATTGGTCGATTATCTGCTGAGCGGAAACTGGTAAACAGTTATCCATAGTAAATGATAACAGTGAAAAAGCAGGTTCGACAGGAGCCTGCTTTTTCTGTCTTGGAACTAATGCAATTGTCAAGTAAAACAAATAATTGAACATCATTACTGTCCCATTAAAATCAGAAAGAGTTCTTTGAAATAATTGATATTTAGTTCGTTGTAGAGTTTTCAGAAGCGAACGGATCTGATTTTGTA